>NZ_JBXWRL010000070.1:0-17887 GCF_059612885.1 Ruegeria sp. YKSD179
AAATCGCTCATGTCAGATCGCGCCAATTTCCCACTCCCGCCTGTTGTTTTGCGAAAGTGAATCACAAGCCTATGTGAATGAACAGAAATTTATGGGTGTGCTGCCTAGTTCTTCTACATCCCAATGATATTTTCCGATTGGTCGCCAAATCTCATTCCCTATCCAGTGTCGACCATCAACTGATGCAGTCGCAGTCGCAGATGTGCCGGAGATTTCGACAGTCACCTGACCAAGCTCATGCCATGTGGCGTCAAATCCAGGAACAATGCCGCGCCACGCGGCCATGAGATCCTTCGGCGTCATCTTTGCCGGCTCACCGCCCCACAGACTGGTGTAATCGATAGTGACCAAAGGTGCGAATGCAGCTTCGGCTAATTCGTATGCGGCTCTGTCTACAGCCAGTGGAATGGACGAAACCAAAGTGATAATTTGAGCCGTATCAGGGTCGACCTTTCCAGCGGGATCTTGTTCTGCTTGCGCGGCGGATAAGGACATGGTCGTGGCAATAGCAGCGTTGGTCAGCATGCGTTTCATATTTTCTTTCCTTAGGAAAATGATTGCGAAAGGGCGTCCGGCGCGACAACGCCGGATCCTACCTGCTTAGCTGTCGTTATTGTCTGTGATGTTGAAATGTTCGGCCATCACGTCTGCAGCGCGAGTGACGTCCTCCGGATTATCATAAAAGTCGAACTGGGTGACGTTCTCCAACATTTCCAGGGTCGCGTCGCCTAAATACGACTGCAGGAAAGTCTGTACTCCTTGAGGGATCGCTGCTGCTTCCGAGTGAACGACTGCAAGAGGTTGAGTCAAACCGGTTGCGTGATCGGCGGGATAATATGTCAACCAATCTTCCCAGCCTGAATTGTTCCACTTATTGTCATAGGCAGGGATCGCACCACGATCTTCTTCATAGTAGTAACCACCAATAGGCATTAAAACGCCTTCCGCGCCTTCAGGCCCGGCTGCCGGTATAATCTGACCCCCAGCAGAGTCAGCAGCACGGCTTACTTCTATCAATCCAGCGACACCTGCGGCACCGCCATAGACAGCTTCTACGATTTCTTTGTTCTGAAGCCACGGTGCGACAAGACCGATGCGTTGTACCAAATCATTGCCGGAAACCGCATCAACCATATAACCCGCAGACGCGCAGATACCCAGGCCGTTTATTCGGGTGGCGTCTACTTCCGGTAAAGACGCAACAAATTCAAAAGCAGCCCGAATATCTGAGGACTTGGCCGATGGGCTTTCGACAAATCGGACATTATTAGGAAGATCACCCGATTTACCCCAGCCCCGAAAATCAAAGGTAAAGGCGGCAAAGCCGCGCTCTACCATTTCTTTGGCATACACACGAGGCATTTGTTCCTCGACCGATGTCCATGCGCCGGTGACAACGACCATGGGTAACGATGAACCTTCATACCCTTCCGGAAGATACAGAGTTCCGGTAAGCGTCTGGCCCTCATTAGTGAACGTCACACTGCGGGTTTCAATCTGTGCAATGGCAGATGTTGAGGCCATCAACGCTGCTGCCGTTGTTGTTGCGAACATCTTCATGGCATTTTCTCCTGCTTTTCATCTTTGTGGGGTTTTCCCGATGAATTGAGAGATATCTCAACAGAAGTCAGCGTTCTTGAAAGGTCTTGCTCAGTTTTTGAAGATTCTTGTTTTTAGTACGGTATCTCTCAAGCGACGCGCGCTGCCCGATAAACACGAGGGGACTGACCTGTCACTTGTTTAAAGCTTCGCGAGAAATGCGACTGATCGGCAAAGCCGCAATCTAGTGCGATACTACCAAGAGGACGTGCGGTGTCGTCCATCATCTTGATCGCCTGCTCCACTCTATAGGCCAGTACATATTGCATTTGCGTTGTGCCCACGGTTTCCTTGAACACACGGCTAAAGTGAGATGGCGACATCCCCACCTCACGTGCAAGTTCATCCAGTACGATCGTTTGGTCAAGCCGTTCGCGGATGAAGCGTAAAACACGATTATAGTGAGAAGAAGTGAAACGGGCACTCAGCGCGACCGCTTCGTGGCGACGTTTTCCATAGCGTTGTAAAAGCTTTACGAGAAGAACACGGCTCATTGCTTCATACATAACGCCTGACGTTATGTCATCGTTTTCCAGCGCATCGCGCAGGATAACCCCTGCTGTGCACAGATCGGCGTCTTTAAAAAGTGGCGTGTCCTGAAACTGTTGCGGGTCCAGTAACATCGATAACTCGGTGTGCGCAAAGCGTTCCACTTTGACTGGGTCCAAAGTGACAACAATCACATCTGACTTATCGAACCAACGCCAACCCGATCGCATGCCGGCGGGCGTTACAACGATCTCGTTTTTATGGAAAACAAAGTCATGGAGTTTGCCATCTCGAGTGTTCTGAACTCGATGCGGGCGTGACTGCAGGTTCAAGAGAACATGGTGCTCGGTGTAAACATTCTCAGGCATTCTATCCGGCGCAGCCTGAAAATAACGCAAGGACATCAAGCCAGCAGCAGACACATGTTCCAGTTCGTCACTATTAAGCAAGGGTAACGAAGGATATATATCTTGGTAGCGGCGTGGCAATTTGCTCCTCCTTTGAAAAGGATTAGCAGTTTGGCAGGAAATGCCAAAATTGAAACTAAAACGTATCGCAGCAAAGTCCCGCAGAGTGGTCCCGTGACGCGTTTCCGCGAATGACCTCGTTTAGTCCGTAGCAGACCTTGAGCGAGAGTTCCGCGCCATTGCAATAATCAACACGAGAATTGATCCTCTTGCGGATCCAATAGGCGATGCCTAGCACCAATATCCGGCGCCTATTCTTCGACAATTCCTACAGCAAGACCTTCCGTGAAGCTCAGGGCTACTCTGTCTCCCGCGCTAAGCTGTTCGACAAACTCTCGACCAACTTCCGTTTCAACCTCGATCATTTGTTCTGTGCCGCTGCTGTCCGTCACAGTTGCAACAGAGCTCGCCTCATCGAAGGAAACAAAAGTCAGAATTAAGGTGACCATCGTTCCGGCAGCCACGCCCGGTGTTGATCCCTCTGAAGCCCGGCCTTCCAATTCAACCATACTGTCAACCTCGCCAGGGAATGCCATGCTTGCAGCTATACCCAGTGTGTACACCGCTTTGACGGTATCGCCTTCTTCAATTTGGTCGAAGTTTACGACTTCCGGACCTGCAAGAATGGTCTCTTCTTCGCCTGTCTCTGCGTTTTGGAGCACGATGAGCCGAGTGTCTGGATCGACCGACTTAACTGTCGCATCAGCTTCGATGGTCACGCTGCGCTCAGCTGTTTGAGCAAAACTGAGGGCTGGTAAAATCAAGAAAAATGCAGACGCAAGAAGTTTAATTAGCATGTCTTCTCCTAATGAGATTCATGGTGGAAGTTTGTACAGTCGCTCGCAGCTTCGCAGGATAGCTAAACGTTGCCACACCACTTCGCAGTTTGAAAGATGTTTGTCAGCCGGCATCACCAAAGAACGAAGTCCTTGAGCTTGAGATTTCCGCCAGATAGCGAAAACGTAATCTGGAGCGACTGGGTGGACAACGCTAGAGTTTCCCTATTGCAGGCAATGACGACATTGGGCGCTGGTCAATGCCGTTGCGATGAAGGGTCCGACTGCTGGGTTAAATGGGCGAGGTTTTGCAATAACAAGACCCGATTAGAGATCAGTGACAGCATTTGCAAAGACCTTTACCCCCAAGACCGCCAGCACAATTGCAACTATCAATTTACTGTATTTTTCCATCAACTCGCTCAACCCAAGAAAAATTCGCTCCGCACGCTCCCCAAGCGTCAAAGAAAAAGCGAAAGGCATTGCCAAACCAAGGCTCGAAACGGCGACGAAAAATGCCAGCGCAACCAGCTGGGACACTGGGGCATAAGTTGCGGCGGCAATCGTCAATGCACCCGAAACAAAGAGTGCTGCATTCTTAGGGTTGAGGGTCGCAAGACCTGCTCCAAGCGCAAACGCCTTTACTGGTTGCAAGCTTTCCAATGCGGCCATCCATTCCGGTGGCCCATTTTCTTTTGATGAACTGAGGCTAACGAACTTTCGTGCGGCCAGTGCGACGAGGCATAGACCAAGTAAAAGACGACACCAAACCACCCACGCCGCGGGAGGTTGCCGGTTTGGGGTGCTGATATCCGATATCGCTATGGCTAATGACCCAACGAACATCGCTCCAACTGCCCAACCTCCAAGAAACGCATTGTGTGCGCTGCGTTCTGGCCTGCGTATCAGGAACAGCGACACGCTTATCAGCGGCAGCGTCGCAAGAACAATGCCAACAGCGATTGGTGATGCTTCGATAAACGCAGCGAACATGTTTTCTCCGCGAGGCGCGGCCTAATTGAAGACCAATGCTTTTACCGGCAGTAATATGGCCTGGGCGCGCAAGACAATTGCATTTGCAATTCCCATTCCGTCGACGATCCGTGCGACGAAAGCTGATAGCCCAGTGATTTCGCCGGCCTCGATTTCTTTCGCGCGGCTGGTATAGGCAACGCCAACACAAGCACTGCCCGGTGGGATATCTTCTAAATGTTTTGGGAAAATTGGCGCCAGGAAGGCCGTTACTGTCCCGGGACGAGCTCGATCCTGTTGATCCAGCAGCGCGTCCCCAGGTCGAAATTGCCCAGCAGCAATCGCGCTTTGCACTTCGTCCACCACCATAGGGATTATGGTCAAGGGCTTGGAAGCACAAGTAATTTCAACCAACATTCCGGGTCTGAGTACGCTTGCTGAAATTTGACCAAAGGCCGCAATAAAACGCCCTTGTCCCGTGACCTCAGGCACCAAAATGCCAGCAGGACGTAAAATTGGGTTAACAATGTCGCCTGACTTCAAGAGAAATTGAGTGACAGTCCCATCTACCTCTGCGAAAACAGTTGACTTTGATATTTCGTTCTCTGCCTCACTAAGAGCAGCACGCGCGCTTTCAAGCTGCGCTGGAAGGAGTGTTGTCTGGCGCAGTTTGGCACCGTCGAGCGCCGCAAATGCGGCCGCACGCTGGCTTTGCGCGCCTGAAACGGCTGTTTGCAGTCGTTCCAATTCCTGCTCGCTTACGACGGTGTCGTTGCGCTCTGCGAGTTCAAGACGTCGCTCCAAGTCATTTTCGGCCTGAGCTAGATCTGCCTCGGTCGCCTCGACAAGTGCCGCAGCGCCCGCTACTTCCGTTGCGGCCAAACCCAAGGCTGCCTCAACCTCTTCGATACGACGTTGAGCGGTTACTGCTGCCGCCTCTTGCCGCATGGTATCCAATCTAAAAATGGGATCACCGGCTTTGACTGCCGCGTTATTGGCCACGTAAACTTCCGAGACGCGGCCTCCACGGTCGGAGAGAATAGTTACAGTACGAAACGCGGCTGAAACGTTTCGAGTAGACGGGTGGAAATAAAAGATCACAGTTATCAACGTGACGGCCAAAATAGCACAAGCGGTCAAACCCCATCGCAATTCATACCACACGTTGAAAAGAGTTATTTCGTGACCCCACCTCTTGCCCTGTTTGTAACGCCTGTAAAGGTAATCAGGGACAATTGTGATTAGCGCAGAGAACACCAACTCAAGCATCGTCATTCTCCGAGAGGTCGATTTCGGTCTTGAGTGGGAAAATCTCATGCAAAGGCACCGCCGCAATTAAAATTGCTGCGATCCAAAAAGCATTGTTCAGAGTGAACAGGGAGATTAAGCCTAGCACACCTACAAGCTGCATTTGAACCTTGTGGGCACCTGCTGCCATACGGTCGGGAATTGCCTGAACGGTAAAATAGAGCGCGCCGAAACCCAGCAGTATTAAAACGAGCAACACGCCGACAACGATCAGAAACCCGTCGGTCTCGCCCGGAGGTGTTACCCAAAATGGCAGCGCTGCAATCGCCTCATCAGAAATAGAGCTGTTCATTTGAACCTCATGTTTCTTAATGATCTGCTACAAGGATAACCGATTGAAATCAAAAAGATCAATCTCGCACGAGACTGCAAAGAAAGTTCGTAACAATCTAAGTCGACCAACAACCGATCTGGAGTATCTAATAATTGAGCTTTCGCTGCCTTCCAACAAAGAGAAAGTAGATTAATGAGGCCGCTGTGAGTCTAAGGCGGACATTCATCCAAACATCGCTAGCATCTGTTTTGCGAGCATAGCTGCCGTCGGTTGCACCACTTCATGCTTGGTCCGCACGAACGGTCGCCTAGCGTAAACACCGACTTTTGACCCTTACTTTCGCTGACTCATGGTCCCAGAGGCAAGTTTGGCAGCCACGTCCATGTCGGACAAGTCCACGCTTCAGAACTGTCTGGGCTTTGTTTGTTTGAGATTTGCGCGGCCGAAGGGCACAATCAAATGATAAAGCGGAGAGCAAACATGCCCTACGAACCTCAAGACGTAGTAACGACCGAAGAAGAACTGCGAACAATCGTGCCCAACCCGCCTAGTGGAACGCAGGACGTCAAAATAATTGACCATATAGACAAGCACTGCCGAGTCTGGATCGAACGATCACCGTTTCTTGTTTTAGCAACATCGGACTCGACAGGTCGGCTCGATTGTTCGCCTAAAGGCGACCCGGCTGGCTTTGTTAAGGTTATCGACGAAAAAACTCTCGCGATCCCGGATCGCCCCGGCAACCGCCGCTTTGATGGGTTCATCAATATTATGCAAACCGGTCGCGTTGGACTCATCTTTTTCGTTCCAAACCGCAATGAAACAGTTCGTGTGAATGGCACTGCACAAGTGGTACGGGATCAGCCTTTATTAGAAAGTATGGCAATCAATGGCCGAGTACCGGAACTGGCGGTTCTCGTAAGCGTGGAAGAAGCCTTTTATCACTGCGGTAAGGCAATAATTCGGGCGGCGTTGTGGGCTCCCGAAAAGGCGGTGCCAATTGACGGATTGCCAACATATGCGGAAGCCAATGTCGATCATACGGGGCGCGATTATTCATTGGAACAAGTTACGAAGTGGTTCGATGACAATGAAAAATATCGTCTTTACGACGATTGATAGCATTTCCATTAATGGTCGTGCCAGCAAGATGCGTCATTAAAAAGGTTTTTTGGCTGACTAACATGCGAAAAGGGCGTCCTTCTCGCAATCAGAGCAAATACGACTGGCGAGAAGAGTAGATGGCATGCAATTGCGGGTTCCCGACTCAAACATCGGGCCGAACCAGTTTCATCAATACCGGACGGTTTCATGGCAAGCTTCGATGCCACGTTCTTTCACCAGGTCCTCTAAAATTCGAAGCAATAGTGAGAACCCGACGTGCAGCATCGCAGCCAGGCGAATGTTCCCGGAACTGGTTTCGAAGTAATTGAAGGGTGATCGTTTCGTTCGTCGGTTTAAGCTTCAAAAGCCCCTGCCCGCCTCAACACAAGTTCTTCCGACAAGACTGTATCGTGGCCGCAGAGAATTGGAACTTTCATAGACACTGATGGAATTACGGCACTGCGCTTGAAGCGGGTAAATACGCGATGGTGCTGGTTGATCGAGATAGTTTCAGCCAGATCCTATCAGAATACCCGCACCAAGAACCAGTCCGCCTCCCACAACCACTTGTAACGTCGCGCGCCAGAATGGAGTATCCATAAACCGGTTTTGTATCCAAGCGATTGCCCAGAGCTCAAGAAAAACCACAATGATTGCGATCGTGGTCGCTGTCCAGAAGTCTGGGATAAGATACGGCAAGGCATGCCCAAGTCCACCAACTGCGGTCATAACGCCGGACGCAACCCCTCGTTTGATCGGGCTCCCGCGACCCGATAGCTGACCATCATCCGAAGCGGCTTCTGTAAAGCCCATAGAGATCCCAGCGCCGATACTGGCAGCAACTCCAACGAGAAAGGTGGTCCAGGGGTCCTTTGTGGCAAATGCTGTGGCGAAGATCGGCGCCAGCGTCGAAACTGATCCGTCCATCAGGCCAGCAAGCCCCGGTTGCACCCAAGTCAGAATGAATTGTCGTTTCGCTCTAAAATTTTCCTCATCAAGGGCCTGAGGGGTAAGATGAGCTTCGGCGAGCGCGGCTGCGCTGGTTTCATGCGCTGCTTCTGCCGCCGCGAGGTCACCTAGCAGTTTCCGCGTGTCCGCGTCCTTCGCTCGTTTCGCCGCTGCAAGGTAGAAATTTTGCGCCTGGATCTCCATGTCTTCGGCAATCTGTCTAATCCGTTCCAGCGGTAGGTGCTCGGACAACCATACCGGCCGCCTTGCGTAAAAACCTGATACATGCTCGCGTCTGATTAATGGCACCGTTTCACCGAACCTGGACTTATGCAGATCAATCAGGCGGCGTCGGTGATCGTCTTCTTCGACGGACATCCCATCAAAAACCTTGGCCGTAGCAGGATAATCGGACCTCAGCCGCTCGGCGAAGCCTCGGTAGATTTGGGCATCGTCTTCTTCCGAAGAAATTGCCAATCCCAATATCTCGCTTTCAGAAAGATCGGTGAACCTTTTCCTGCCACCAAAGAACGACCGCATAACGTCACTCCTATCCTCAAACTTGCTTCGAAAATAGAAAATCCAGCCCCGCAATCAAACTGTAAACACTTTTCTGCCGGAGTTCGAGGAACCGCCAGCTTCAGGCTTAGAACGATCGCCGGAGCTACTTTGCTGGAAGTCTGCTTGTCACTCTGAAGCTGCCCTTGGCGCATTTCGATTCTATTGGCATTCGCCAACCGCAGTCCTTTATGCCACGCATTTATTGATTTTGTCACACCTCCCTAGGCGGGATTTAATAATATCAATGACTTAACACCTGCAGCCGTCGCGCTTTTTTGAAAGTGCTATCCACGTACTACCTCGTTCTCTGGCCTCACATTGTTCGTAGAGACCCGGACCGAGTTACTTCGTGCCGCAGCGAACAGCCGAGGTCAAAATGCTGTAATCAACTTGGAAGCAGCTGACAGATCGGTGGCACATTTCGTCACGCACTATGTCTTGACCCCGCCCTTTATGACGCAAAGTCGCAATCCCTTGAAATTCGGGTCCGTGAACCACACCGTCGTATCGCCAACAACATCTTGAGAACCGTACCTGTGAACTTGATATGTGGCGGGGTGACCCAGAGCAACCTGACCGTAACGAACATCTCGAGTTGTTTTTTGAGAAAATTGTGTTCAGCGATGTAGGTCAGAGGGCTTTCGGCTTCCTCGCGGGTCACCTGGCGTAGCTTCTTCTCCCTTGGATCCGTCTTCTTTTTCTAACCGGCTACACGCTTCAAGAGAGATGAAAACAGGTTTCGAACATCAAGATCGACTAGTCCCCAGTGATCAAGGGCGCGCCAGTAGGACGCCAGGCAAACTTTGATAAGACTGCAAAGATCGTGCTGAAAGAGGTTCTCCGGTTCGCTCAGAGAGTACTTTTTGAGGTGATCCATAAACTCCAAAGCAAGCGTACAGTTGATCTTGGTGGTCTCTTTGTTCCCTGTGTAATCCTCAAATGCCTTTAGATGACGCCTGTATCTCGCTTTTGTGGCTTGCTTAATTCCGTCAGCCCCAGCCAACCAACGATGGGTTGTATCTTTTATGGCCTTAGCATCTTTGTTTGCGCACGGATCAGAACGGTTAACTGTCGGGGCAGCTTCCCCTTCGCCAATAGGAGATAAGACTTTGGCAAAGACGTCCTTTAGAAGCGCCAGCGCCTCGGCCAAGTCTTGAGTACCAAGACCCCTGACAATTTTTATCTTACCGAGAATCAGTTGGTATTCGGTCGGAACTGCGACTCTAACGGCGTATGCACAGGTCTGCATAATCGACACTGTATGTTAAGTGTTTGATTTTATGGTGCTGCTGCGGAGATTTGAACTCCGGACCTCTCCCTTACCAATGTGTTTGCCTGGCTTTTGGATGTCGTTGGACGTGAGCCGCAAAAATTGGATGGAGCAGCATAATATATTGTTTTAAAATAGTATTTATCGGTAGCATTCTTGCGCGTTGCCGTACCTGGTTGGATTGGCTTGTACTCCGCTGCCCTACTAATCCCCTACTAATCTCTGGCGCTTTGGTTGGATCGTGATTGCTCCAAACGGGCGTCCGCTGCAAAGTCACTGGGAAATCTATGTGGAGTCAGATGCCATGCGAGTGCTTTTCGGAGCGATGCTCATACACCTTTGTTCCGTATGCGTCGGCTTGGCGATGTCGACCGAGGCAAAACAGCTGATTGATCGGGCAGCTGCAGATTGTCGTTCTTTTGAAAATGGTGAGTTCGATGCTGGTGATGCTGTAACCACGATCGAGCTCCGCTCTCAGTTCGGCGTCGTTGATGCAGAACTCGTTGACGAGAGCCAGTATGCATGTTCTTCCGCCGCATCACTTTTCTGCGGCACAGGTGGGTGCATGCTCAATCTTGTCATAGATGGAAGGGTTCGAGCTTGGCAGGCCACCGGCTGGCAACTCATTGATTGGGGACCGGACCGCATCTTGTTGATAGGGCGTGATGGTGGCTGGTGCGGCGGCGCGGGAGCGGAAGTTTGTTATGAAGCGATTGTTTGGAGCAACGGAAAGATCCTGACGGTAGGGCCGCCTCCAGAACCTAGATGAGTTCGAACAACAACTACGGGTAATTTCTAACCCTGACCCCACCCCACCAACGGCTTTGAGACACATCACAGGCTAGCGCAGTGGGGTTTAGACGGATGTCGCGGTCATTGGCAAAATTCTAGCTGAGATCGAAAAGCGGACATTCATTACGAGCGTAGCGAACGACTGGGTCGAGCCCAAAGCAGACACTCGGATAGCCATCTCGGGAATTGCCGCTATCTAACATTTATTCACTTGCCACTAACCAGATCAGCGGCCTTCTCTCCTATCATCAGGGTGGCAGCGTTCGTATTTGCGGCTGGCATCGAAGGCATGATGGATGCGTCCGCGACACGAAGGGCTTCGATCCCATGGACCTTCAGTTGATTATCCACCACTGAAAACGCATCAAAAATGGGGCCCATTTTGCACGTCCCGACCATATGGAAGCTCGTGGTACCGCGCTCGCGTGCGCAGGCCATGAGCTCATCGTCAGATTGAACTGCATCTCCGGGGTAAAGCTCGCCCGCAAAGTAAGGATCCATAGCTTCGGATTGCATAAGCTGTCGTGCCAGTTTCATACCTGCCAGCAATACGCGCTGGTCAGTTTCGGCACTCAGGTAGTTAGGTTGGATTTCAGGAGGCTCTCTCGAGTCGTTGGACCGCGCCAGAACGTGACCCGTGCTGTCAGGTCTTTGTTGCCATGCGGCCAGTGTCATTCCCGGCTGATCGTCAAGTTGGCTCTGATTTCCGGCTTTGTAGCTCGCAGGCATAAGGGTGAGTTGAAGATCACTTTCGTTAAGCTCTGGAAAGGATTTGGCAAAGGCATAGCAGACTGTCGAAGGCAAGCTGAGTACCGACGGTTGGCCAAAAAGCCATTTGCCTGTCTCCGACCAAAACGCGAGTCCTTTGACGCGTTCATTTAGCGTACTCGTCCCCCTGACCCGTGCGGTGAAACGCGGGGTATAATGATCGCGAAGGTTCTGACCCACACCGGGGAGCGGATGGTGTAAAGGCACACCTATTCTACCGAGGTGTTCAGGATCACCAACACCAGACAATTGCAAAAGTTGCGGAGAGTTGATGGCGCCACCTGCAAGGATCACCTCTCGACTGGCTTTAATCCTGGCAAGGTTTTGGCCATGAACTATTTCCATACCTGTCGCGCGTTTACCATCAAAGAGAATACGGGTGGCCATGGTATCGGTTTTGATACGTAGATTTTGCCTGCCTCGCGCGGGGCGCAGGTAAGCAGTTGCGGCGCTCTGACGGCGGCCATTCGCGATGGTCCGCTGCGCGTAGCAAGCCCCGAATTGAGCTTTTCCGTTATAGTCCGCGTTATATGGTATCCCGAGACTCTCCGCCGCTTCAAAAAACGCTTTGCAAATTGGGTGTTCCCAAGAGTTGGGCGTCACCGTCAAAGGGCCGTCTGTGCCGCGCAGCCCATCCGGGTTCGGACCCGTCCAAGTTTCGAGGCGTTTGAAGAGTGGAAGGACGTCCGAATATCCCCAGCCCTGGTTTCCCAACTGCATCCAATGGTCGAAATCTGACGCGGCACCACGGTTAAACACGTTGCCGTTGATCGAAGATGAGCCACCGAGAGTTCTACCTCTCGGAACCGGAATTCTGCGCCCGCCAGTCCACTCAGAGGGCGTGGTCTGATACATCCAGTTAAGGTCGCTGTTTGTCATCAATTTGATCCACCCAACAGGAAGATGGATCAAAGGGTGGCGATCTTTGGGACCCGCTTCGATAAGACAAACGGTGGTCTTGGGGTTTTCGCTGAGGCGTGCTGCCAGAACACAACCAGCAGTCCCCGCACCAACAATAACATAGTCGAACACTTCCATGCTGTATCGTTGAAGAAGCGGAAATGGCGCGTCAAGGTGAACACTTTTGGTTGGCAAGCGCATTCGATGGGAACAATTGCCGGAAAGACCGAAATTGGAAACTGAAAATAGTTTCGCGAGTGTAAACTTCGTCCGCAAGGCAGACGTTAGCGCATTGCAACGTTGGGTCTGCTATCCGTCCATTAGGGGACATCTGACCAAATCGCTCAGATGACCGAGTCGAGCCCATTCTTCCAGATGCCGCATCACACGCGAACGGGCAATAAGCGCGCTAAAGCGGGTGTTCCATCCGAGCCGGGCACCTTCCTTCCCTTCATTCCAATCCCGTCTGGTTTCAAGACCCAAATCCTATACCAAATCGGTCCAACGACCGGAGAAGCAGTGACCGCTCGCCGGTTTGATCCTCTCGGGATAGATCATTTTGCGCCCAGCTGATCACGATACTGCGAATCGGCTCTGGCGGGAAAGGAACGGGGCGCGTTCGCAGCATCCGGAGCCTGGTTCGCTCAGTCTCTACTCCTTGCAGAAGGTCCAGCATGGTAAGTGCCGCGAAGCGCGAGGCCGAGACGCCTTGTCCGGTAAAGCCGAGAGCATAGGCCAGACGTCCCTGCAACGCGGTACCGGCAAAGAAGGCCAGGCGCGCCGAGGTGTCGATGATGCCACCCCAGGCATGGCTGAATTCAGTTCCCTTCAGCGCAGGGAAGGCCGCGAAAAAGTTGGCGCGCAGCCGGTCGAAGGTTTCGGGCCGGTTGAACAGCGCCACATCGCGCCGGCTGCCGTAGTGATAGACCGCGTCATAACCGCCCCAAAGTATCCGATTATCCGCGGTCTTGCGGGAATAATGGAACTGGTTGCCGCTGACGGCCACACCGTGTCGCTCCTGCCAACCGATGGCCGCAAGCTGCGCTTCTGTCAAAGGCTCGGTCATCAAGGCATAGTCGAATATCGGGATGATTGTCGTGCACGCGCCTTGATCGCAGACCAGAGCCCGGTAAAGCCACCGCCGACGATTGCGAGATCGCAAGTGATTTCTGCTTAAAGCGCGGGGCATTTAGCCGCGGTCCGATCCAGCCAGTAGGGCACGGATCGCGGTGCTACCCTGCGCGTATTTTCGTTAGACATGTTTGCGGCCACCGGCGTCGAGGAACCAGTCATCTGGATAAGGGTACCACCAGTCATGGCGCACTGGCTTGTGGTCGAGGATGACCATTTTCGTCCGCCGGAACGTATCGAGCCCCATCCGGCCCAGTTCGCGCCCAATCCCCGAATTCTTCCAGCCGCCGAAAGGCAGCGCATCGTTGTCGATCATCGGGTTGTTAATCCAGACCACGCCCGCCTCAAGCCGCTCGGACGCCTCATGCGCCTCGGCCAGATCGGTGGTGAAGATCGAGGCGCCCAAACCGAAATCGCTGTCATTGGCCATGGCGATGGCGGTGTCGAAATCGGGTACGCGGAGGATGGCGGCGACAGGGCCGAAGATCTCTTCGCTCAGCAGGTCCATCTGGGGTGTGCAGCCAGTCAGGATGGTGGGTTCATAGAACCAGCCCCGGTTCAGCCCCTCGGGCCTGCGCCCGCCGCAGGCGACCGTCGCGCCCTTGGCCACGGCATCCGCCACCAGACGCTCGACCTTGTCGCGGGCGGCCTCGCTGACCAGCGGGCCAATCTCGGACTTTTCCAGGCCATTGCCGATCCTGAGCCGCCGGGTCTCGGCCACGAAAGCCTCGACAAAGGCATCATGAACGGCGTCCACGACGTAAAGCCTCTCGGTCGAGGTGCAGACCTGGCCCGTCAGGTGGAAGGCGCCAGTCACGGCCCCGGCGGCGGCCACGTCAATCGGTGCGTGGGCGGTGATCACCATCGGATCGGACCCGCCCGCCTCGATCACCGCCGGTTTCAGGCGGCGCGCAGCGGCTTCGGCCACGGCCTGGCCCGCGCGGACCGAACCGGTGAAGGCCACCGCATGGGTCTGGCGGCTGTCAACCAGCGCCTGGCCGGTTTCGGCCCCGCCCGGCACGCAGGCGACGAGGTCCGCGGGCATGTCATCAAAGACCTTCATGAATTCGAGGGTCGAGAGCGTGGTCGCCTCGGCAGGTTTCACGATGCAGCCATTGCCCGCCGCCAGAGAGGCCGCGACGGTCCAGCACATCAAGAGGATCGGGAAGTTGAATGGCATGATATGGGCCGACACGCCCAGCGGTTCGTAGCGGGCATATTGCAGCGATCCGGTCTGGGTGGTGCCCGCCAGCTTGCCCGCCTCATCCCGCGCCATCTCGGCGTAGTAGCGGAAGATCGGCGCGCAATTGGCGACCTCGCCGATGGCTTCGGGGTAGGGTTTGCCCATCTCGCGGCTCATTAGCGTGGCGCAGCGGGTCATGTCGGTGGCCTCGATCCGGGCGGCCAGACGGTGCAGATGCGCGGCGCGGGTCTTGGCGTCGGTTCCCGCCCAAAGTTTCTGCGCCGCGTTCACCCGGGCCAGAACGCCGTCAAGCTCCGCCGCCGTCACGTCACCGCGCCGCGCGACCACCTCAAGCGTCGCCGGGTCGATCACGTCATGCGCGGCACCCGCGCTTGAGTGATAACGCGGGGCCAGGTAGTAGCAGGGCGAGAGGATATCACTCATCGGATCATGTACACTTTCTTGACAGTCTCATGGACGGTGCAGACCCCTTTCCAGTCCTGCGGGAAAAAGGCCGCCGTGTCGGGCGTGACCTCGATTACGTCGCCGCTTTCGTGCACATAGGTGCAGCGACCTTCGAGGAAGTGGCAGAACTCATCCCGGGTCACGCGACATTCCCATTTGCCGGGCGTACAAATCCAAAGCCCGCATTCGCTTTGGCCGTCGGGACCCTTGTAAAGCAGCTTGCCCGAGGTGCGGCTTTCGCCGTCGATCATGGTCGGGATCACGCCCCAATCCACGGTGTCGGTAATCTGCAACGGGTTACGCATGACCGGTGCTTTCATGGCTTTTGTCCTTCTCAAACCAGCATGTAGATATTGCGCAGAGTTTCGGTGATTTCCGCCGTGCCCTCCCACCCGGCGGGAAAGAGCACGCAGGTGCCCGCGCGGGCCTCGATCACTTCGTCCGAGCCGTCGCGGCGATAGATCACGTGGCCCGCGACGAAATGGCAGAACTCGTCGCGCGGCACCGAGATCTTCCACGTGCCCGGCGTGCAGACCCAGATCCCGCATTCGGGCGAGTTGCCCGGACCCTTGTGCAGAAGCCGCCCGGTTGAATACGACTGGCCCCTGACCATGTCGGGCTGCAGGCCCCAATCGACCAGATCATCATACATGGTCGCGTCGTGGATATGCGGCGCCGAGGCGTTTAGGTCCGTCACAGGATCACTCCACCAGACCGACCAGCAGCTTTGCGGCCTTTTCCTGCCCGTTCTGCGATTGCATATGCGCCGAGGTCGATTTGAGTCGCGCGGCCATGTCCTTATCGTTCAGGCAGGCTTCGATTTTGGCGGTCAGGTCTTCATCGGTCCAGTCGTAGCGGTCCGAGCGGAAGCCATGGCCGGTTTCCTGAACACGCATGGCATTGTCATGGCCGTCCCAGACATAGGACATGATGATCGCAGGCTTGCCGAAATAGAGGCATTCGGTGAACGAGTTGTTGCCGCCGTGATGGATGACCACATCGACCTGCGGAATGACCGAGGGTTGCGGATACCAGCTCTGGATCACCACGTTGTCGGGGATGTCGCTGTATTCGCCTTCGTAATCGCCGACATTTACCAGCGCACGGTAGCGGCTGTTGCCCACCAGCGTGATCAGGCGCTTCAGCAGGTCGGTATCACCCGCGCCGAGGGACCCGAAGGAGATATAGAGCAGCGGTCCGTCATTGCTTTTCTTGAAAGTGGGCACTTCATAAGGTTCATCCTGCCTCACGCAGCCCTCGAGATACTGGAACCGCGCCGGGTCGAGCGGCTTTGCGCGTTTGTATTTCGCCTGTTCGGGATAGAGCAGCAGGTTCAGATGCGGCGAGGCCTCGAAGAACTCGCCCAAGGGATAGGCATCCTCGTTACAGTCGGCCAGGAAGGCGTTGAAATCGTCGTGGATGGGCTTGATCACCTCGTTGAACCGCGCCCGGAAGGCGGCATGGCCCGCTGTGTCGTTTTCGGACATGCCCGACAGGTGCGGCGGGATCGCGTCATCCTCGATCTCGTTTTCCGAACACGAGATGATCCGCACCCAGGGCACGCCGAACTGCTTGATCGCCGGGAAGAGGATCACGTTGTCGACCGAGATCACATCCGGTTTGATCTTGTCCAGAATGCCGGGCAGGTCCTTTTGCGCCCATTTGGCGCTGTCGACGATCGCCTCCCAGCATTCCTTGACGTAATTGTCGATCTGGTCGATCGGTGCCTTGCGGAAATTGGGGATATGGCCGTTGATGAAATCTTCCCAGAATTTCGCCATCTGCTCGGGCGGCATCGGTTCGGAGAGAGCCACCGGATGGGCCTCGAACCCGTAACCCTCGTAGACCTCGACAAAGCCCGGGTCCGACAGGAATACCGCCTTGTGGCCCATGCGTTCCACCGCCTGCGCAATCCCGACCGAATTCAGCGCAGGGCCAAACGCGGCCTCTGGGAAAAATGCGAAAGTCTTCTGGGTCATCTTTGTCTCCTCTGTTGTCGCTGCCGCATTGCGCGGCGATGTTTGGCTCAAGCAGTCAGACCGCGAAAATCCTCGTGTCTTTGGCCGCCCAGCTAACGGTTACCTCTTCGCCGATGGCGAGTCGCCGGGTTTCGGCCTCATCCGCTGTCAGCCGCACCATCACCGGGTCGGGTGCGGCAGGGCTCATGAGATGGAGTTGCAGATCAAGCCCGTGATAGGCGAGCGCGCTGACCTTGCCGGTCAGGCGGTTTTCGCCTTGCGCATCGCCCAGATGCAGGCGCTCGGGGCGCACGGCGGCGACTCCGCGTTGGCCTGCGTCCAGCGCGTCCGCGGCGGTGATCACGTCGCCTGAAGCCGTCAGCAATTTCCCGTCGCGCTGCTCGACCGGCAGGAAATTCATCACCCCGATGAAATCGGCGGCAAAGCGGCTTTCAGGGTGTTCATAGATCTCGTGCGGGGTGCCGCACTGCAACAGCTTGCCATCCCGCAGGATCGCGATCCGGTCGGCCATCACCAGCGCCTCTTCCTGGTCATGGGTGACGATGATGAAGGTAATGCCGAACTCGTCCTGGATGCGTTTCAATTCCAATTGCATCTCGCCGCGCAGCTTCTTGTCGAGTGCCCCCAGGGGTTCGTCGAGCAGCAAGAGACGCGGGCGTTTGACCAGCGCGCGGGCCAGCGCCACCCGCTGCCGCTGCCCGCCCGAAAGCTGATCGGGTTTGCGTTTCGCCAGGTCGCCTAGCTGGATCACCTCAAGGATCTCGTCCACGCGGGTTTTGATCTCGGCGCGCGGAAGCCTCTCCATCTCCAGCCCGTAGGCGATGTTCTGCGCCACGCTCATATGCGGGAAAAGCGCGTAGGACTGGAACATCAGGTTCACGGGCCGCTTGTTCGGCGGTAT
>NZ_JBXWRL010000071.1:0-17188 GCF_059612885.1 Ruegeria sp. YKSD179
TCTGATCGACGTCGCAACAATTCCACTGTGGTAAGCAGTGCAATTGAAAGAACAACAAGGATCGTCGCCACCGCCAGAATCGTCGGGCTGATCTGTTCGCGTAATCCGGTGAACATCTGCCAAGGAAGTGTTTTCTGGCTAGCCGAGCCGACGAACAGAACAACGACGACTTCGTCAAATGAAGTGATAAAGGCAAATAGGCCGCCCGAGATAACGCCCGGCAATATCAGGGGCATCTGAATCTTAAAGAAAGTACGAACAGGGCCAGCTCCCATGTTCGCCGCAGCTCGGGTTAGGGACCGATCAAAACCGACCAACGTAGCGGTGACCGTGATGATGACAAACGGAATCCCAAGAACCGCATGTGCCAGGATCACTTTCAAGTAACCGACAAAGTTCTTGTTCATACCCAGCGTACCCTCAAGGAACCGGCCTATATCGCTATAGAAGAAGAACATCCCAGTTGCAGAAATAATCAGCGGCACAATCATTGGCGAGATCAGAATACCCATGATTGCCCGCCGCCCCGGCACGTGTGACTGGCTAAGGCCAATGGCTGCCAATGTACCCAATGTAACTGAAATAATTGTCGCAATCGGCGCGATGATCAGCGAGTTCTTGAAACTGCGTTGCCATTCATTGTTGGTAAAGAAATCCCGATAGTGTTTGAGCGAGTACCCTTCAGGATCCAAACGCAGCATTTCTGGGGTAAATGTAAAGAAGTCTTGCGCGTTGAAGGAAAGGGGCAAAACCACAAGAATCGGCGTGATCAGGAATATGAAGATCGCCCCGCAGATTACCCGGAACAGATAGTGGTAAAAGACCTGTTTCGCTGTCAGATAGGGCAAAAGTTTGCGACGATATCGCCCTTCGTAAAGCCAATATATGAACCAAGCAAAGAACCATCCTCCTAGCAAGCCCAGCACGCCACCCAATGGGCCGGCAATTGCGAACCCGCCCGCGCCAAACCCGATGATGTTGATCCACCGCGCCATTTTTTCATTCTTGAGGACGGTGATGTAGAACCATGCCAAAGCTGCTATCAGTGCAGCTCCTGCCAAAACTCCTAGAATGATCGAGCCATTGCCGGCACCAACGAACATACCGGCAAATGCGCCAGCCAAAGCAACGCTGGGAAGAACCATCGACAAAGGTTTGCGGGATATCGGTGTCAAAGCGGCCATGTCGTTTATCCCAGCTTCACGTTATCGATGCCCACGATTTTGTCGTAGACCCAGTAGAGTAGCAGAACGACGGCAAGAAGGATCGTGCCCAAGGCCGCCGCCAATCCCCAGTTCAGCGAAGAGGAGATGTGATAGGCGATCCGGTTCGAAATAAAGACACCCTTTGTACCGCCGACGATTTCCGGGGTGATGTAGTACCCAATTGCCAAGATAAAGACGAGTATAGAACCGGCTCCGATACCTGGAATGGATTGTGGGAAATAGATGCGCCAAAACGTGGTCCAATTGGTTGCGCCCATGGATTTCGCCGCGCGGGTATAAGACTCGGGTATTGTTTGCATCACCGAGTACATCGGAAGGATCATGAACGGCAGCAGGATATGCGTCATAGCAACGATAGTACCGATCTGGTTGTTTATGATGACCAGTCTCGCATCGTCGGCGACAAGTCCGAGCCATACCAGTGTTTCGTTGATGACACCTTGCTGTTGCAACATGACTTTCCAGGCTGAGGTTCGCACAAGAAGCGAGGTCCAGAAAGGTAAAAGAACAAGTATCATCAGCAGGTTGGAAACACGCATTGGCAACGTCGCCAGCAGGTAACTCACCGGATAGGCCAAAAGAATACACGCGCCAGTAATTACCAGCGACATGAACAGCGTCCGCCCAAAAAGTTTTATCAGAATCTGTTTGTCTTCGGGCTGCGGCTGAGCGCCTTCAGGAGTGCGGCGCATATCCACTGCGTTCAAGAAATAACCATTGGTCACCTGCGGCGAATGCGTCTTGATTACCCTCCAAGTCTGCGGATCGCCCCAACCTTCGTGGATTTCGATCAGCTGTTCCTTGAACGGTCCGTCGGTTTCCGGATCTAGCTTTCGCAAACCACGTCCAGACCTGCGAAACATCGAAGACATTCCGGTTTCTTCGTAGTTCAGGCGCGATCCCAGTCGTGTGTGTTCTTTGTTTTCGATCGCGACGACCATGTCTCGAACGAAGGCATCGTAAACCTCTTCGCCAGGTAACTCGTCGCTTGTTTCGTCCCAGTTTCCAAGGGCTTCGACCGTTAAAGGCAGGGTGTCTGAAACGATACTGTTTTCGACCGAACGGAATAGCATTGAGGCGATCGGCACAATAAATGAAAACAGAACAAACAATAGAAGAGGGGCAACTAGAAGCAGCGCTCGTAATTTTTGGCGCCGTAGGGAACGAGCCAACGATTGCTTGAGCGGTGTTCCGTCCGCGGCCAGCATGGGTCCGGCGTTATCGCTTGCGTCAGTCATCTTTGCCCCTTGGATTTTTCTTGTCAGAGGGCGACGAACCGCCCTCTGACTTAATTTAGGCTAGGTGCCTGTATTATTGTGCCAACCAAGCCTGGAATTTGGCATCGATGTCGTCACGGTAGTCGGCCCAGAACTCGTAGTTATAAAGGAACGTGTTCTTGGCGTTCTCCGGATCGGTCGGCATGTGTGGCGCCATGTCGATGCCCAATTCCGCATGCTGACCGACCAGCGGTGCTGAAGAAGCACGGGCCGGGCCGTAAGAAATATACTTGGCCTGATCTGCAAGACGCTGAGTGTCTGTCGCGAACATGATGTAGTCCAGTGCGCGCTGCTGGCGCTCTTCGCTCAAGCCAGCTGGAATGATCCAGCCGTCCAGATCGAATACCTGCGCGTCCCACAACATTGCCACGGGCTGCTTTTGCTCTTCGATTACGCTGAACAAACGTCCGTTATAGGTCGAACCCATGACAACTTCGCCATCAGCCAGAAGTTGAGGGGTGTCCGCACCCGCGGACCACCACACTACACTGTCTTTAATGGTGTTCAGTTTAGCCAGCGCTTGATCCTGCCCTTCGGGTGTTGCCAGCACATCATAAACGTCGTCTTTTGCCACTCCGTCGCAAAGCAAAGCCCATTCCATGTTATTGATCGGACGTTTTTCGAGCGAGCGCTTACCTGGGTAGGTCTCAAGGTCGAACACAGCGCAGATATCTGATGGCGGGGTGTCACCAACAAGATCTGTGCGATATCCAAAGGTTGTCGAATAAACGATCTGTGGAATAAAGCACTCGCTTACCAACAGGTCGCCAAAGTCCTCGGATGCGGGCGTGCCATCAGGTGCCGGCGCCAGTTGTGTGTCTGGATCGATTTCCAGCGCCAATCCTTCGTCGCACAGGCGGATCGCATCCGCAGCCACAACGTCAACTACGTCCCAGGTTATGTTGCCTGCTTCGTTCATTGCGCGCAGTTTGGCAACCGCTTCGGCCGAACTGTCGTCGTTCAGGATAGTGACACCGGTCTT
This sequence comes from Ruegeria sp. YKSD179, assembly GCF_059612885.1. NCBI lineage: Bacteria > Pseudomonadati > Pseudomonadota > Alphaproteobacteria > Rhodobacterales > Roseobacteraceae > Ruegeria > Ruegeria sp. YKSD179. The sequence goes on from NZ_JBXWRL010000071.1 coordinate 3,486, forward strand.
TTCCGAATAGGGCTCGTGATAGGCCTTGAGTTGCGACTTGGAATAGGCGCCCCCCCAAGAAACAATTGTCATTTCCTGTGCTGACACGCCGCTGGCCGCAGTCGCCAATGCAGCCGCAGTAAGCAGTGATTTAGTTGGTTTCATTTGTTACTCCCAGTACTTCCCGTTTATTTGTTTGATCGGCCGATGCACGGGTTTTCACCAGCCGGTCCCTCAGTACAGCCACGTCTGCTTTGCGTGACTTGGTCTATGCGTCGAGCGCACGACAATCCTGGGGCAACCACCCGATTTCGATTTCTTGCCCGGGTTTCAGCCGGACAGCATCAGGTGCATTGCGGGTTTTGACTATGAATTCGTCATTGCCAGCCACGGACATACGAAAACGGAAGACATCACCCATATAGATGAATTCTCTCACCGTTGCCTTCAGAGTGTGTGCATCGGCATGTAGACGATCCTTGTTGAATTCAACGCGCTCCGGACGAATGGACACTTTGGTGCGTTCACCAGCGTCGTGAACATTGATCGGCACAGCATCAATCTCCGATCCGTCATCCAACTGAACCAGACACGTGTCGCCTTGGATGGATTTCACTACACCTTCGAGAGTGTTGTTCTCGCCAATGAATTGCGCCACGAAACTGTTCTCTGGCTCTTCGTACAGTTGATCGGGCGGCGCCAACTGTTGAATTCGGCCGTCGTCAAAAACTGCGACGCGGTCAGACATGGTGAGCGCTTCGGTCTGGTCATGCGTCACATAAACCGTGGTAATGCCCAGTTCGTGTGCAAGACGAGTGATTTCGAACTGCATATGCTCTCGCAGCTGTTTGTCCAACGCACCAAGGGGCTCATCCATGAGCACCAGTTCGGGTTCGAACACCAATGCTCGGGCTAGCGCAATGCGCTGTTGTTGTCCTCCGGAAAGCTGGGCAGGACGACGACCGCCGAACGCTCCCATCTGCACCATATCCAGCGCACGGCTAACTTTCGCTTCGCGGTCGGATTTGCTCAATTTGCGAACCTCAAGCGGAAAAGAAAGGTTTTCGGCCACGGTCATGTGCGGAAATAGGGCATAGTTCTGGAACACCATGCCAATACCCCGCTTGTGCGGCGGAATGTTGTTGATCGGTCGCCCGTCGAGCAGGATTTCCCCATGTGTGGCTGTCTCGAAGCCAGCCAGCATCATAAGGCAGGTCGTCTTGCCAGATCCGGAAGGGCCGAGCATCGTGAGAAACTCACCTTTTGGCATTGCTAGATTAAGATCTTTAACGACGAGATTTTCGCCGTCATAAGACTTCTGAACGCGTTGAAATTCGACAAACGCGGCGTCGTTCGTTGTTTCGGCCACAAGACCCCCTGTTTCGTCAAATGATTATCCGAGAGTGTCGGACCTCATTGATCAATGAGAAGCAGTTAAGACCAAACAATACTTGGTTTGCAACATAGAATGCAAAAATCACGTTGTTTGACTTCTATTTACTATATCAATTGATACTATTTAGGCGTTGCATATGCCAGGCTAAGCTTTGGTTGCTGGACAGCACGGGTTTACCGGTTTTTTTACGAATCTGCGGAATTGCCGCATAAGTTCGAAGGTTGGTGCAACTCAGGAAAATTGCATCGACAGACGGGTCAGAGCCCAGGCGGCATGCTGCTTCAATGATCGATTGTTCGGAAATGCGCGCAACCTTGGCTTCTTCGGCTTCGCCAAACGTACCGAAGATATCCGTTGATATTCCGTTTTCGGAAAATGCCTTACGCAACGGTATGTTGACTTCTTCAATATACGGCGAAAGCAAAGCAAATTTTGAAACGCCCAATTCCTTTGCACAAGCCGTTGCCGCCAGTAGCGGGTTTGTGACCTCAGCCGTGTCGCAAGTCTGTTTCACCAACTGCGCAACCCGATCTGATCCGATGACGGAGCTGGCCGAAGTGCACCCATATCCAATAACACGATATGGTCGAGCACTAGGCAACAAGCGCGCCGCCGCAGGCAGAGCTGTTTCCATTTCAGCCAGACTGTCTTTGGTTACTTCGACACCACTTGGAATGCGGGTAACGTGGATTGGGAAAGCCCGGTCCGAGAAGTACTGGCTAAACTCGGGCTCCAGTGTTTCGTCCGTTTGCAATAGAATCAGCCCTATCGGCGAAGCTGCCGGATCATCCTGGTCGAGTGAGTAGGGTATTCGTGTCATAGCTCGATCAAATCTGGTCCAACTCTCGGGCTGATAAAGCGAGGACCATTACCGGTAATAACAATGTTTTCCTCATGCACCAGAATTTTTCCTCCGACAGCGATACCGGGTTCAAGTGTGAGAACCATTCCCGCTTTCAGCACGGTATGATCCGTAGGGATGAGTGATGGCCACTCGGTCAGCGACATACCCAACCCATGCCCCAGTCGCCCCGCATCCGTGCCTTCAGATTGATTGGTCAGCACGTCGTTCATTGCACTGAACAAATTTGCGGCTGTTGCTCCGGGTCTCGCAATCTCGAACGCGGCGTCCGAAGCTTCTATCAGCCTAGAATAGGCAGATTTAACATCAGGATGCGCGGCTCCTATCGACCAGTTTCGGTCGAAATCTGAAAAATAGCCATCCAAGACCAAACCGGTGTCCAGCATCAAAACATCTCCGGGCTCCAGCGGTGTCGGGTGTGCTGGCGAGATGACGTCGGTATAACCGCCGTGTTCTGCGCCTCCGGCAAGATAAGGTACCCAGTCAGCTCCTTCCTCCAGGCAGAGAATTTGAAACTTTCTGAAGATTGCGTCCAGCGGCACCCCGGGTTTTGCGATCTCGGGCACCCGAGCAAAAGCACGGCCCGCGATGCTGCACGCGGTTTCAATCTTTTCGATCTCGGCGACGGATTTGACCATTCGTAATTTGCGCAAAATGCCCATATCACCCGTGATGTGGCGAGTACCAAGCGCTTCTTTCAAACTCTGTATATCTGCCATTGGCATACGGGCGTGGGTCTCGTGCCCATCCGGCATCCCGATGTCGGCGTCAGCGGGTGTCAGTTCCTGCAATGCGTCAGCTAATAGTGTGACGCCGTCATCCTGCAAGTCTGGCGCGCTCCAGGTTCTGATATCGTCCAGCCACGTCTGGCCCATAAGCGCGGCTCCGATAGACGGGATCACAGCTACGGGTTTTCCGGATGCAGGTAAGACAAGATACCAGGGACGCGTCGGACTTTCCCAAAACCGCGTCAGAAAACCGGTAAAGTACCTTACGTCAGTCTCGGTAGTCAGTAACAAAGCAGATAAGCCAGCTCTCTGCATTAAGTCTTGAGCTCGCATCACACGTGTCTGGAATTCGCTCGGTTCAAACCCCCTCATTCAGCGACCTCAGACAAAAAGCACAAAACACGAGAACGATCCTCGATCTCCATAGAATGCCGAGCCGCATCATTCATAACCGCAGCTACACCGGCACCGCCAGAAGCTGTGGTTTCCAGCCCTAGTGCAGCAAGAGTGCCAAGTTGTTCGGACACCTCGTCATCTGACAGGGTCAAAAACAAGTCCGCGTCACGGGCTAACCCATTTAAGGCGATCAGCGAAGGTTCCTTGCAGTCAAGCCGTCCCATGATGCTGTCTGGTCCGTCAGCAAAAACGCACTTACCCGCAGCAATACTAGATTGCAGCGCAGGTGCTGCTTCGGGCTCGACAACGACTATCTTTGGGGCATCTCCCCATACGGTGCGTGAGTAAGCCGCCACTGCGCCAGCCAATCCGCCCACACCGGCCTGCAATATTATGTGCGTAGGCGTCTCCGGACATTGCGCAACGGCCTCTGCCGCCATTTGTAGATACCCTTCCATCAGAGTGTATGGTATTTCAAAGTAACCTTCCCACGAGCTGTCCGAAAGCAATGTCCAGCCATTTTCGTCGGCCGCATTATTTGCCGCCTCCATACTGGCAGCGTAATCAGCACCACTTCGAACAACGGATGCACCCTGTTCACGTAACCGCTCAGCAAAGCTTTCGGGAACGGTTTCGGCGATGAAAACAACTGCTTTGGCACCGAATATTCTGGCACCTGCCGCTACGCTCATTCCGTGGTTCCCTGCGCTGGCAGTGACATAAGTAGATCCGGTCAACGTATCGAACCCCGGTTCGTCTGATTTTTCGGCGGCGTGGCGTGCAATTACATATGCGGCACCCAATGCCTTGAATGAACCAAGGTTCATACGGGCTCTTTCATCCTTGACCCAAAGATGCGCGACCTGAGCCAGATCCGAGGCGTCGACCAGTGGCGTTTCTTTGGCAGCTGGACACAATGAAAGAAGGTCTGCAACACGCGTGGCGTCGGTAGAGGGATATGGAGCAGATGGCGCCAGTTTATTACCCGCTCGGTGTGGGTTTTTGATAATGCGCATTTTGCCTCCGAATATCTGGTGGTCAGACGTGATCTGATTGTTGAAATTCTGTCAAGCTCTGCGGTGGTTGCGCGGCTTCAACCACTTCCTAGTTGAAACTCGCTCGTGCAGAACATCGTTGGTCCTGCCTTAGTGAACATTATTCGGGCGTGATCTCAGTTTGCCGGATGCCCTTCCGCGTGCGGCAGTCGTTCAATCGCGCTCGCGGAATCTTCAAAGGCCAAAACGGCAGCGTCTCTTTGGATGACGCAAAACTTCAAGTGAACACCGCAAAATTGCTGGGCGATGGCAATTACAATGTTCAATGATGTTTGAAACATTGGCGAGGCAGGAATGCGGTATTCTGGATTTCGAGTCATTAAGGAGGCCTTGACAGGCCACAAGGGCTGGACCCCCGCATGGCGGGATCCCGAACCCAAAAACGAGTATGATTTTGTCGTTGTGGGCGGCGGTGGGCATGGCCTGGCGACTGCTTATTATTTGGCCAAGGAATTTGGTCATGCGCGTATAGCAGTTCTTGAAAAAGGTTGGATCGGCGGCGGCAATGTGGGTCGAAATACAACCATCATACGGTCAAACTATCTTCTTGATGGGAATGAGCCTTTCTATGAATTCTCGCTGAAATTGTGGGAGGGATTGGAACAGGACTTCAATTTCAACGCTATGGTCAGCCAGCGTGGAATCCTCAACCTCGTTCATACAGATGCACAACGTGACGCGGCAAGGAGGCGAGGCAACGCAATGATCCTAAATGGATCCGATGCAGAGTTGCTTGATACAGCCGGGGTAAGAGCGTTGTACCCTTTCCTAAACTTCAGCAATGCCCGTTTTCCGATTAAAGGTGGTCTGCTGCACCGACGCGGGGGCACTGTACGTCACGATGCTGTCGCTTGGGGTTACGCACGTGGAGCGGACCAACGCGGCGTCGACATCATCCAAAACTGTGAGGTGACAGGGTTTCGCATAGAGAATGGGAAGATTTTGGGTGTTGAAACTTCCCGCGGATATATCGGTGCGAAAAAGGTCGGTGTTGCCGTGGCAGGGTCATCCAGTCGGGTGATGGAGAAAGCCGGAATGCGACTGCCGATTGAAAGCCATGTGTTGCAGGCGTTTGTTTCGGAGGGACTGAAACCCATAATTCCTGGTGTCATCACTTTTGGCGCTGGCCACTTCTACTGTAGCCAGTCGGACAAAGGAGGATTGGTATTTGGCGGCGATATCGACATGTACAACACCTATGCCCAGCGGGGAAATCTGCCAGTGGTCGAGGATGTAATCGAAAGCGGTGTCGCTCTGATCCCGGCGCTTGGCCGGGTGCGGCTGCTGCGTGGATGGGGCGGGGTGATGGACATGTCGATGGACGGATCGCCCTTTATCGACCGGACGCAAGTCGAGGGTCTCTATTTCAACGGTGGTTGGTGCTACGGCGGCTTCAAGGCAACGCCGGCCTCGGGCTGGTGTTTTGCTCATCTGCTGTCCACCGATCGTCCGCATGAGGTGGCAACCGCCTTCCGATTGGATCGATTTCGTTCTGGTCGAATGATCGATGAAAAAGGTGTGGGCGCTCAGCCCAACCTGCACTGAAAGGAGGCCGCTTATGATAATTGATCACCCGCTTCTTGGCCCCCGGGACGCGCAGGAGTTTGTCTACCTAGGCGATGCCACCTTAATCGACCGTCCGGATTGGCAAGCTGAAAACGCAGCGGAGGCATTTCACGACTATCTCTATTTGCGCGATAATCCGGCTGGCGAGCATCGCGAGCTTTGGTATCACGAACAAGGGGACCGGTCGTGGTTGGTAGTAACGCGCAATACGCTGACGCATGAAATTACTTCGGTTGAACTGGCCCGTGACGTAGCCCGGGCACGGGGGCGCGGACGATGAACAAACAAATAAACCGACTGAACGGCGGTCTTATTGATCACGACCAAAGCCTGAGTTTCAAGTTCGACGGTAAACGCTTTCAAGGGCATCCGGGCGATACACTCGCCTCTGCTCTGCTGGCCAATGGCGTGCGGCTTATGGGTCGGTCATTTAAGTATCACCGCCCGAGAGGGGTATTGACGTCTGGCTCGGAAGAACCCAACGCGCTGGTTGAGCTGCGCAGCGGTGGTAGGCAAGAGCCGAACACAAGAGCGACCGTGGCCGAGTTGTATGATGGTCTAGCCGCCAATTCGCAGAACCGCTGGCCCTCGCTGGAACGCGACGTGTTATCGATAAACGACTTGTTCAGCAACTTTCTGACTGCGGGGTTCTATTACAAGACCTTTATGTGGCCCAAAGCTTTCTGGGAAAAGTTGTATGAGCCTATTATTCGAAATGCTGCCGGTCTTGGGAGCATTACAGGTGAAGATGATCCGGATGTTTATGACAAAGGTTTTCTGCACTGCGATTTACTGGTGATTGGGGCCGGGCCTGCGGGCTTGATGGCGGCGCTTACAGCAGGTCGTGCCGGTGCGCGGGTTATTCTGGCCGACGAGGATTTCGTACTCGGCGGACGGTTGAACGCAGAATCGATTGAAGTTGGCGGCGTTGCCGCGTCGGACTGGGCCGCGCATGCGTTGGCAGAGCTATCGGCGATGGACAACGTTCGAGTACTGCCGCGAACCACGGTTATCGGAGCATTTGACCACGGTATTTACGGGGCTGTTGAGCGTATTGCAGATCACCTACCAACACCCGCCAGTGGGCAGCCTCGACAGATCATGTGGCGCATCTATTCGAAGCGTGCGCTGCTCTGCGCCGGAGCAACAGAGCGACCGATTGCTTTTTCCAACAATGACCGACCCGGGATTATGTTGGCTGGTGCGATGCGCGCCTATGCTAATCGTTGGGCCGTGCGCGCTCATGAACAGGTCGCTGTCTTCACCAATAACGATGATGGCCATCGTACAGCTGCCGACCTAATCGCCAAAGGTGTGCATGTTACCGCTGTCATCGACACTCGGGCAGATGCGCCAAGTGTGGACGGAACGGAACTATTTGCTGGTGCGCAAGTAATTGGTAGCAAAGGAAGGCTTGGTCTAAACTCGGTTACGATCCGTACGGACAAAGGCTTTACACGAGAGATCGTTTGCGGCGGGCTGGCTGTGTCCGGAGGCTGGAACCCAAATGTGCACCTGACGTGTCATCAACGCGGGCGACCGAAATGGGACGAAGGTCTTGCAGCATTTGTTCCGGGCGACAATCTTCCTGTTGGTATGTCAGTGGCAGGGGCAGCCGCGGGTGCAATGTCTACTTATGGCGCGTTGCGAACTGGTGCCGAGGGAGCGATTGCCGCACTGTCCGATCTGGACATCCCGGCAGGAGCACCGGAATTGCCCGAGGCAAAAGACTCTCCTGTGAAACTGCGGCCTTTTTGGCACGTTTCCGAAGGAAAAGGTCGAGCTTGGATCGACCTGCAAAACGACGTAACTGTCAAGGACGTGAAACTGGCACATCAGGAGAATTACGTCTCGGTTGAACACTTGAAGCGTTACACCACTCTGGGCATGGCGACCGACCAAGGAAAGACCAGCAACATGGCCGGTCTGGCAGTGATGGCAGAGTTGACAGGCAAATCAATTCCAGAGACAGGTACGACCATCTTCCGCCCTCCCTATACACCTGTGGCTATGGGCGCGTTGGCGGGCCGAGCAGTTGGCAAGCATTTCCATCCTGTGCGCGAGACCCCCAGTCACAAGTGGGCAATTGAGCAAGGCGCGGTGTTCACTGAGGTCGGTGATTGGCTGCGCGCACAATGGTTTCCGAAAGAGGGTGAGACTCATTGGAGGCAGTCAGTAGATCGAGAGGTGTTGCAGACCAGAGCTTCTGTTGGTGTTTGCGACGTGACCACCCTGGGAAAGATTGATGTGCAGGGAGCGGATGCCGCGGAGTTCCTAAACAAGATCTATGCCAACGGTTTCGCCAAACTGGCTGTTGGCAAAGTTCGCTATGGCCTGATGCTGCGCGAGGATGGCATTGCATATGACGATGGAACAGCCGCACGATTGGCCGAGGATCACTTTGTTGTAACGACAACCACGGCGAATGCGGTTCTAGTCTATCGCCGGATGGAGTTTGCGCGGCAATGCCTATGGCCTGATCTGGATGTGCAGTTGATCTCCACGACCGAGGCTTGGGCGCAATATGCGGTTGCTGGCCCTAATTCCCGCAAGCTTCTGGAAAAAATTGTCGATGCCGGTTTCGATCTTTCGAATGAAGCATTCCCGTTTATGTCCTGCGCCGAAATCACCATTTGCGAAGGCTGCCGTGCGAGGCTGTTCCGAATCTCGTTTTCGGGCGAGTTGGCTTATGAGATCGCGGTGCCTACACGTTACGGTGACGCGATGATACGCGCGTTAATGGAGGCCGGAGAGGAATTTGATGTTGTTCCATATGGCACCGAAGCTCTTGGCGTCATGAGGATCGAAAAAGGGCACGCAGCCGGAAATGAGCTGAATGGAACCACTACTGCATTAAATCTTGGAATGGGCCGAATTGTCAGCAAAAAGAAAGATTGCATCGGCAATATCATGAGCGAGCGAGAAGGATTGAATCAACCCGATGCACTGCGTTTGGTTGGGTTCAAACCCGTCGACCCTGGTCAGCAAGTGGTTGCGGGGGGGCATCTTATGAAGGCAGACGGCCCAGTAGATGCAGCACACGATCAGGGATATGTCACATCGGCGGCTTTTTCCCCGGTTCTGCAAAGCTCGATCGGCATCGGGTATTTGAAAGATGGGGCAGAGCGTACGGGCGAAGTTTTGCGGTTGGCCAATCCGCTCGAAGGTACTGAGGTCAAGGTTGAAGTTGTAAGTGCTCATTTTGTCGACCCGGACGGAGGACGTCAGCGTGCATAAACTGAAAGCCATCACGCCACTTGGACGTACAGAGCCCAAAACCGATAACTTTGCCGGGTTGTCGATCACCGAAAACCCTGCGCGGGCCTTGGCTACGTTGACAGCGCGCCTTGGGCATGAAACGGCTTGCACTGCACAAGTAAGTGCCTTTATCGGGTGCGATTTGCCGGGGCCGGGTAAGTCTGTGGTTGGTGAAACTTATGGTGCGATATGGATTGCCCCAAGCAGCTGGATGATTGAAGCGGATCACACTGGTCACGAATTGATTGCCCAAGAACTCAAGCCTGTCGCGGGTGAAACGGCATCGGTTGTTGAACAGACTGACGCGTGGGGGCGCTTCGATATCACAGGTTCAGCGGCTGGCGACCTTTTCGAAAGATTGTGTAACGTGGACGTCCGGGCAATGAATTCCGACACAGCAACCCGAACGACCATCCATCACATTGGCTGCTATCTTTGGTGCCGCAAAGCAGGTTTCGAGTATTCGGTACTGGGTCCACGGTCATCTGCAGGATCTTTGCATCATGCATTGGTCGAAGTTGCTCAGGCTGTTTGTCCGGTCTAATTGTTGCTCAATTTAAATGTGTGTCTCGTCTGACCCGGAACCGGTTGTGATCTTGTCGGTCTTGCCGTGGCGAGGTACCAAAGTGTTCAACATAGTTGCGCGACATTGATGTCGGGTTCGTATAGCCCACGGCGTGCGCGATCGAGGTAAGCGGGTCCTGGGTATAGATAACAAGCTGTCTTGCGGCACGTAGACGTACTAGCCGGTAGTAACCCCCGGGGCTCTGTCCTGTGGCCTGCCGGAAACTGCGTTCCAGATGGCGTGCTGAAACTCCTACACGACGGGCGACCTCGCGTGTAGTTAGCGGAAACTCGAGGTTATCAGAGAACAACTGAATAGCTTTTGAAACCATGTCAGGCATATGGTCGGCTATGTCGTCCGTTTGAAATGCTGGTGTTTTTTGCCGGACCCCTGGGCTGCGGATTGAAGGGTGCTGGAACCAGCAGGCGACTTCGGTCATTGCAGCCTCTCCAAAGGCTAATTCGACCAGATGTAAAGACAGATCAAAAGCCGCTGCAGCGCCGGAAGCGGTACAACAGTTTTTGCCCAAAACAATGACGTCATCAGTTGTCTCAAGTTCAGGAAACTCCGCCTCGAACGCAGTTCTGTAGCACCAATGCACAGAGCAAATCTGCCGATCTAACAGACCTGATCGCGCAAGTGGGAAGATGCCGCCGCTTACGGCGCTGACGCAGGTTCCGTGTCTTGCCAGAAACCGCAGTCTGCCATTTGATGCATGGGGGTTTGCAAACTTCCCATCCGGTTCAGACAGCAAAAACAACATGTCTAACCGCTGGACATCGCACAATGCTAAGTCCGCCTGAAACGGAATTTGCGCGCTGGATGATGTCGATTCGCCTGTCTCTGAAATGACCTGCCATCTGAATACATCTCTTCCCGCAATTTCATTGGCGGCCCGCAACGGTTCAATGACCGAGGTGAGGCAGGCCATCGGGAATCCTTCAAACACAAGAAATCCCAGCGTAATCTGGCTGTTCTGATCGATGCCAAGTTCTGACAAAGGTGCTGAAATCTGGTGCATGCTAGCCTCTGCTTTCAGATCGTTGCTTTTTCAATCAGCGGAATTCGGGTAAGGGGTGTTTATCAGGACGACCCCTGACAGGAAACAAATTTTCACTCTGTGAATGCTCGGCCATAAGGGCTGGGTATTGGAGGGCTTCTATGGCCAAGGCCGGCAAAGGCAAAAAAATGGGAGTTCTGTCACAGGACCCCCACAAAGTAAAAGACAGCGGTGAAAAGAACCTGGAAACCGCCATTGGGCGGGAGATCAAAGCTCTGAGGGTGCAACAGGGGGTGACTTTTGCCGAATTGTCCGGTTTGACTGGCCTGTCGATCAGCATGCTGTCAAAAATCGAAAATGGTTATACGTCGCCGTCTCTGACAACTCTGCAACTACTGGCCAACGCACTAAGCACACCGATTACGTCGTTTTTCCGTCGCTACGAAGAAACGCGGAACGCTGTGCATACCAAAGCGGGTCAAGGCGTCGAAACCGAAAGGGCCGGAACGCGGGCAGGGCATCAGTACAATTTGTTGGGGCATCTTGGTCCAAATGCAAGCGGTGTCGTGGTTGAACCGTACTTGATCACGCTGACCGAAGTGTCTGATACTTTCCCGACCTTTCAACACGATGGGATTGAACTGCTTTACATGCTCGAGGGCGAAATTGACTATCGGCATGGCGATGCCATCTATCTGTTAAGGCCCGGCGACACTCTGTTTTTTGACGCAGATTCCCCTCATGGACCCGAGGTGCTTCGTTCACTTCCCGCGCGTTACTTGTCGATCATCTCGTACCCACAGACAAAGTGACGGAGGCATGGTCGGGTCGGATTCAGAGAGGGGAAACATGTGCCTACTTGAATAAGGGGGAACATCAAGCTCAAAAAATTTCCTAACATGAAAATAATTTTCCCCTTGTTGCCTTCGTGATAACCTGATGTTAGCGTCCGCCGCAAATCGTAACAGGAGATGTTCACTAATGTGTGGAATCGTCGGCCTTTTTCTTAAGGACAAAACATTAGAGCCGCAGCTTGGCTCGATGTTGACGGATATGTTGATCACTATGACAGATCGGGGGCCGGACAGTGCTGGAATAGCTATCTATGGCGGTACAGAAGATAAGGCTAAACTGACAGTTCAGTCCGACAACCCAGACACGGATTTTGCCGATTTGGATGGTGATTTGGGCCGGGTCATCGACGCCGAGGTGACGATGCGCCCCAATGATACGCACGCGGTTTTGAGCCTTGACGCAACCAAAGTAGATCAGGCGCGACAGGCAATTCGCGAGTTGCGTCCTGGCATGCGGGTGATGAGCGACGGCGACGTCATCGAAATTTACAAAGAAGTTGGCCTGCCCAAAGATGTGGCGGCACGTTTTGATCTGTCGTCAATGAGTGGTACGCACGGTATTGGTCATACCCGGATGGCCACGGAATCTGCGGTGACGACTGAAGGCGCACATCCATTTAATACAGGTGCCGACCAATGTCTGGTTCATAATGGTTCACTGTCCAACCACAACTCGCTGCGCCGTAAGCTGAAACGCGAAGGTGTTCGGGTGGAGTCGATGAACGACACCGAAGTGGGTGCCGCGTATTTGACCTGGAAGATGCAGAATGGAGCAACTCTGGGCGAGGCGCTTGAAAGCAGCTTAGAGGATTTGGACGGGTTCTTTACCTTTGTAGTGGGTACAAAGGACGGGTTCGGTGTAGTACGTGACCCAATTGCCTGCAAACCGGCAGTCATGGCGGAAACAGATCAATATGTTGCCTTTGGCAGTGAATACCGCGCCTTGGTCAATCTGCCGGGCATAGAAGAAGCCCGCGTTTGGGAGCCTGAGCCCGCAACCGTCTATTTCTGGAGTCACTGATATGCAGACCTATGATATTTCGGAAAAGGGTTTGCGTGGGTTGAACTCGACACTTCAGGCGCAACGTGACGCGACAAACCAGACCAGTTGGCAGGTTGTCAATCCCAAAGGAAGCCATGCGATTGCTGTAGGTTTGGATGCGCCAATTGAAGTGACGGTCAAAGGTTCGACTGGTTATTACTGCGCCGGAATGAACCAGCAGGCGACAATCAAGGTCGAAGGATCGGTAGGCCCCGGTGCGGCCGAAAATATGATGTCCGGCACTGTTGTTATCGAGGGCGACGCCAGCCAGTATGCCGGTGCGACTGGTCATGGCGGGCTATTGGTGATCAAGGGTAATGCTTCGTCCCGTTGCGGTATTTCGATGAAAGGTATCGATATCGTGGTGCACGGCAACATTGGCCATATGTCCGCCTTTATGGCCCAGGCAGGCAATCTGGTTGTTTGCGGAGATGCGGGCGACGCGTTGGGAGACTCGCTGTATGAAGCTCGTCTTTTTGTGCGCGGTTCAGTCAAAAGTTTAGGCGCAGATTGCGTAGAGAAAGAGATGCGGCCAGAGCATATCGAAATTCTGAAAGATCTTCTGGAACGCGCAGGTGCAGACGCCAAACCTGAAGAGTTCAAGCGTTACGGCTCTGCTCGCAAGCTCTATAATTTTGACGTCGACAACACAGCGGCCTACTGACCAACAAGGGTATGAAAGACATGGACACAACCATCCCACGCACCCTGCCGATCCAGTCGGCTACATTCACCAATGAAGTTAATGCCGAGATACGCCGCGCCGCGGCGACCGGAATCTACGATATTCGCGGCGGCGGTGCTAAGCGCAGAGTACCTCATTTTGATGATCTGCTGTTTCTTGGGGCCTCCGTCAGCCGTTACCCTTTGGAAGGCTACCGTGAGCGTTGTGAAACCTCGGTGACGTTAGGCACGCGTTTTGCCAAAAAGCCGATTCAGTTGGACATACCGATTACAATAGCCGGTATGAGTTTTGGCGCATTGTCCGGACCGGCCAAAGAG
>NZ_JBXWRL010000072.1:0-17117 GCF_059612885.1 Ruegeria sp. YKSD179
CCTCTTCCATCCGCGCCACGAGAATGGCCGCGGCGTAGGTTTCCCGTTCGACATGGCCCACAGTTCGATATCCGGGCATGGCGATGGTGAGCCCGAGGTCGAGCCCGCCTGCGCCGGAGCAGAGCGAGAGGCCGAACAGGTCTCCGGCTCCGGAAGCGTGTCCGGAGGAAGGTAAAGCCAGGTCATGCATCGCCTCAGCGTGGGTTTGTCGCCAGATCGGCGAAGGTCTGGCCGGTCCCGTCCAGCACGGCCGCCTGGCCGGTGAACTCCTGCCAGCGCTCCACGGCGACATCGACATAGGCCGGATTGAGTTCGATCCCGTAGCAGACGCGATCGGTCGTCTCGGCCGCGATCAGGGTGGTGCCCGATCCCATGAAGGGCTCGTAGACCGCCTGGCCGGGGCTGGAATTGTTGAGTATCGGTCGGCGCATGCATTCGACGGGCTTCTGGGTCCCATGCACGGTTTCCGCATCCTGATCCTTGTTCGCGATCTGCCAGAGCGTCGTCTGCTTGCGGTCGCCTGCCCAATGGCCCTTGCCGGTCTTTTTGACGGCATAGAGGCACGGCTCGTGTTGCCAGTGATAATCTCCGCGGCTCAGCACCAACCGATCCTTGGCCCAGATGATCTGGGATCGGATGTTGAAGCCTGAAGCAGTCAGGCTGTCGGCGACCGTAGTCGCGTGCAGTGCACCGTGCCAGACATAGGCCACATCACCGGGGAAGAGCGCCCAGGCCTCGCGCCAGTCAGCCCGGTCGTCATTCAGCACCTTCCCGGTGCGCTTGGTTGCGGCAGCTCCCGCCTTGTTGCGCCAGCCGGGATCGTATTCGACGCCGTAGGGCGGATCGGTCACCATCAGCAGCGGTGTCACATCACCGAGCAGACGGTCCACGTCGGTGGCCACTGTCGCGTCACCGCAGAGCAGCCGATGTTTGCCGAGCACCCAGAGATCCCCGGAACGGCTGATCGGGGTTTCGGGGGCCGCTGGAACATTGTCCTCGCCTTCGCGGGAGTTGATTTCCGGGTCGACCTCTCCGGCCAACAACGCCTCGAGTTCAGCGTCGTCGAAACCGATGAGCGACAAGTCATAGTCCTCGGCCAGCAGGTCGTTGAGTTCAGCCGACAGCAGCGCTTCATCCCAAGTCCCGAGTTCGGTCAGCTTGTTGTCCGCGATGCGATAGGCCCGACGCTGCGCCTCGGTCAGGTGGCCCAGCACGATCACAGGAGCTTCGGTCAGACCGAGCTGCGTGGCGGCAAGCACCCGACCATGGCCTGCGATCAGTTCTCCGTCATCGGCGACGAGGCACGGCACGGTCCAGCCGAACTCCGCCATGCTGGCGGCGATCTTCGCGACTTGGCCTGCGCCATGCGCCTTCGCGTTTTTTGCATAAGGCTGGAGCTTGGCCAGCGGCCATGTCTCGATCGCGTCCGGGGCAAAGCTCAGCGTCATGATGTCGGTTCGCCTCAATGGGTTGGACCCTTGGACTCCGGACACCGGCCGCCAGCCTGGACTCCGCAAAGGGTCCAGCGGCCGCCGGGGTGTCCGGGTCCAAGAGTTTGTTTTGTTGTGGTTTTCAGCGGGTCGCGGGTGGATGCCTGCTAAGGGTGGCTTCCCAAAAAACCGGCCCTGTCGCTAGCGATATTGCGCGCTTCGCCCGCCCGTATACGTTTTGGGCCAGGAAGGAACCGCAAAGTCAGTGGGTTAGCGGCTTGGACCCCAGCTGGACCCCGGCTTCCGCAGGAGTATCCAACACGAAAAACGGGGACAGCCGTCTTCCAACGCGCTCTCCCCATCATGCCCTACGGGTAGCACGGAAATGTTGCATGTGTCGAACACAAAAGTGTTGCAACATATTGGAGTCGCTCAGACATTCAGCCGAGACGCGATCTTGGTCAAGGCCAGCTTGTGCTTGCGCCATGCCGTTGTGCGGTCGACGCCAAGCTCGCCGCTGATCTGTTTCCAAGGCACACGGGCGGCGCGAGACCAGATCAGCTTGCGCTCCTCCTCCTCGATCCAGAGCACCCAGTCGAAGGTCTGCTCGAGTCGGGTGATGGCGGCGGCCGACGGCCAGACCCGCATCGGCTGCGGATCCATCGCCGCGATCTCTCGCGCTGACCGCACGATGTCTGGCCATGCGTTGAAATACCCGCGCGCCTTGACTGGCGGCAGCTTGCGCAGCGTGCGAAACGCTTCCTCGAAATGGTCGGCGACATCGTCGGCAGTCCATGTCTTCTTCTCACCCATGGCGCACCTCCCCAGCGGGGCGTGGTCCATAAAGCTTGGTGCCCAGCTGTTCGAGGAGTTCGCGTTCTGGCCAGGTCAGGCGATGGTCATCGACTGAGACCGCCAGCACGCCTTGCTCGCGCCAGCCGTCACGCTTGACCTCTTCGGGTGAACGGCGTTGGCCGCCGTAGCCTTTGGGGACGTAATTCATGCCGCACCTCCCTGCGTCTCGATCGCCCAATGCAGAATCGCGATGGCATCTGCCTCGTTGTCATCTGCAGGACTGAACCCTCGCGCCTTGGCCGCAGCGATCATGGCAGCTTTGTTGGCGTTGCCCTTGCCAGTGGCGTGGCGCTTGATGGTTCCGACGGGCACACCCTCGTAGGGAATGCCTCGCAGCTCGGCCCAACAGGTCAAGGACGCCATAAGCCCGCCGTAGACATGTGCTGCGTCAGTCCCGGCGTGACGACGCACCTCTTCAAACCAAATCGTGCCGACAGGGCCGCTCAGCCGATCCAGTTCGGTGAGCCAATTGGTGAAGCGCAGATAGCGCATGCCGCCACCATCGTAGCGGCCGGGTTTGAACGACGCGGTACCTGTGGTGACCAGCCCGTCAAAGCCACGAAGCGCCCAGCCCGTGGTAGTGCCAAGATCGAGCGCCAGGATGGGGCGCAGCATTTGTGATTGGGTCATGACGACCTCCTCTTCGATGTGCTGGACGCGGCGAGAGGGCTAACCGGTGAAGGCTGCGGTCTCGCCAGGCCCCGAAGGGTGGTCTGGTCATGTCAGGTGCTGGGCGAATGATCCGCCCGGCACTTCTTTCAGTTTCTTCAGGCGAGCGGCTTGAAAGAAGTCTCGCCCTAAGCCTCTGGTCTGTATGGGTAATATACCTTCTTTCAATATTTCAATTATTTCATGGGGTGTGTCATCCTGTTTCCAGCCGCGCGCGCGAGGACACTTACATACAAGGCTCCTCTTGAAAGATTGAAAGAAGTGAAGGAAGGCAAAACCATTCATGTTTTCAGCCACTTGATGCTCAACTTCCTTCAATTGAAGAAAGCCCGCGTTTGAAAGAAGCTAGCCAGATAGCCGATACACCATGGCCCGACGCCCCCCAGTGTCCCGCATGCCGGTGGTGATGTCGCCGCTTTCGATCAAAGTCAGCAGGATCTCGTCTCGATCCCGCGCCTTCAGCCATTGAGAGGCCCGGGTGATCTCGGATTTGGTGATGCCCTTGGCACCTGCCGCGCGAATGATCTCTTTCAGTCGCTTCAGGTGAGCCTCCGTTTCAGTATCGGCCACATGCCGCTCGATGGCTTCCATGGTTCTGACCGCGAAGTGCCGCACGAAATCGATGGCCCATTCCGCCGCGTTGAGGTCGATCATGGGTCGCGCCGGGTCGCGACCGACGGCCACGATGAGCGCCAGCTTGAGGGAGTTCTCACCGATCCGGGCAAGGATCGCGGTGAACGCCGTGCCGCGGGCCGCTCGCAATTCCTCTGTCAGCGTGCCACTCAACTCCTTGAAACGGGCTTTTGCCTCCTCCGACATTGGCACCGTGATCGGGTTCACCGCCGTCGCTTGGCCCGGGGTCATTCCGGTGAGATTGCCGCTTTGCAGACCACCCCCAGCCGCCAGGGTCTTGAGCCCGTGGATCAGCGCGGAAGGTGTCTGCCGAATACCCGCCGCGAGGTTTTCGTCGGGGTAATCCTCGTCGCTGGGCAGAATGAGAAACCGGGCGAGCGATCCATCCACGACATTCGCACCCTGTAGTGCGCCCCAGAAATGCAGGGGCGTGGTTGTGCCATAGACGCAGAGACAGGGCTGGTTGATGTCGCGCCGGTCATTCGAGCCGTCCCGGTTGGCGTATTCGGCCCCCAGGAACACACCGCCTGCCGCCGTGTAGAGCTCGGTCATGTTGTCGAGGATCTCAGTGATGTGGCGCGGGCTGCGCTTGCGATCCGCGGCAGCCGACAGGAACATGCCGAACTCGTCGATCTGAAACAAGATCGCAGGCTGGCGGTGCAGCGCCGTCAGGAGGCCTGCCCCCGAAGCGATCTTGTTTCCGCCAAGGTGATGGGCGAGCCCGGCTTCAAAAAACACCTCGTTGATGATTTCCCGCGCGTGGTTCTTGCCCGACCCGCTATCGGCGATGCCGACGATGTAGAGGTTTGAGCGCAGATTGCTCTCGGTCCGGTAGTTCCGGCCCATGAGCGCGCCGATGGCGCAGAGACTTGCCCCCAGCGACAAAAGCGGCTGCGGTCGCCGTGCGGTTGACAGCATGTAAGCAGTTAGATCCCCGACCAGCCCGTCCGGCATATGTAGCGTGTAGGCGGCGTGATTGTCCGTTTCCGCGTCGGGCTCAGATGGGCTGCCCAACTGTGACAACAATCCTGCGGCAGGGTGGGCTTCCGCGCAGTCCGTAGATCCATCGAGGCGCAGCGAGGCGTCTGGCTTCCAGCCGCGCTCCAAGGCGAGATGGTAGATCGACCCCGCGCCGATCCGGTCCGGTTTGAAGCTTGTCCAGGCCTTGAGCGTGATCGCCGGTACGTCCTTTGCGGCCTGTGCCGACCATTGCGCAAAGACATCCTGGCCGTCTTCACCAAGCGCGCCTTTGAGCGCCATGCCGATCCGCATCCAACTGTCGTAATCAAGCTCGGCATTTGGCAGCCATTCGAGAGCCGCTTGAATGGCCGGCAGCGTGCCTGTCTGGCTGTGCCCGGTGAGATGTGGGTGCGCTGAGGGCGTCACCGCCAACCCGCGCTGCACGAGACCTTCTGGCAGCATCGCCTGGGCTGCCTCCAGAAATCCCAACGCCTCATCGGCCGTGATAGCCGGGAGGTCGGCAATATCGAGGTCCGCCAGCCCCTCCTCGGGCCAAGCATAGGGTGCGCCCGTGTCGGGATGGGTGGCGTAGGCCAGAAACTGCTGTCCGAGACAGAGCACCTCTAGTGGATTGCGCTTGATGCCACGAAACGGCGCTACCGCGCGATAGACCAGCATACGCTTTGGCGCTCGTCCAATCCGCAGCGCTGGTGTGTCACCAAGGCGATCGCGCGCCAGCTTCTCGATCTTCAACGCGAGCTCAGCATTTTCAGAAATGTCGATGTCGATAGCGGCAACAGCACCGCCAACCAGCCCGACACCGCAACCCGGCCAGGCAGACCAGGTCGCGACTTCGACCTCGGTCGTGGGGCGCGCGGCATGGCGGTTCCACTCCGGGTAGTCCACCCAGGCGCCACGCTGGAAACGGCCGGGCTTCTTGGTGCCCGGCGCAATGGGCAGGATGGCGTAGCCATTGGTGACAAGCCGCGCGCCGTAGCGCGCCATGTAGGAGGAGCTCTGCATCAGAAAGGCACCTCCGGCACCATACCGTCGAGCCGAGTGCGATCCCGCGCGGCAAGCTCGCGCAGGTGATCGCAATACCCGGTGACCACGACATCAATGAATTGATCCCATTCGGTCGCGCTCAAAGTCGCGAGATCGGATTTGCCGATGCTTTCCAGATAGGCACCGCCCTGCTGACCGCCGACGGTCATCGCCTCGGTCTCGTTGGGTGTGGGATCGATCATACCCTTCCTCCCATGGCAGATGTCCTGACATGCTCGGCAGCAGAGGAACTTGCGGCTTTGGTCTCGTCGCGGGTCCGAGACGGCGAAGACAGGGTCGAACCAGCCAAGCCCGCGAGGTTGCCGGTGGCAGACGGCGCAGAGGCCGTTGTGGAATACGTGCATGGGTCAAACCTGTAGCCGGTGATCTCGAAATAGCGACCCGACGGACGGACCGAGATGTGGCTGGGACGTGCCAAGCTGCGGGACAGCGTCAGGGCCTCGTTCACACTGCGCGGCATAGGCTGACCGGGTGCGCGTTTGCGCCACCAGTCTTCTGCCTTTCGCCGCGCGTAGCCCTGATGCTCAAAGCAGATCCACTCCTGATAGGTCGTGAGCCCGCAGCTATAGGTCACTTTCAGCGAGGGCCGACCGCCCCGCTTGTCGTGACGGCTGTAGGACAGGTTGCTCACGGCGACCCAATGCGGTGCCTTGGGCGAAAGGACGGGCAAAGTGGCTGCGGTCGGCGCGATCTTCACCTCACGCGGCGGGAACACATAGCCGCAATCCGGGCATTCCGCCGCCGAGAGCGCGACAATGCTATCGCAGTCCGGGCACACCTTGGTCGGTGCCTCACCCCCGCCACCGTCGCCGGGGCGCTTGGGCCGAACGAGGTCGATTGGCCCGTGGCGACGGACATTGCCGGCGAAGTCCAGCACCAGGCAGTTCTCCTTGCCCGGCGCGAGGCGGGTGCCGCGCCCGACCATCTGCACATAGAGCCCGGCCGATTGCGTGGGACGCAGGAGCGCGATCAGGTCGACGCCCGGCGCGTTGAAGCCGGTGGTCAGCACGCCCATCGAGGCCAGCGCCCGGATTTCGCCGCGCTTGAAGGCGGCAAGGATCGCATCGCGCTCGTCCTTCGGCGTGTCGCCAAAGATCGTGCGGCAGCTGATGCCCTGGCGGCCGAATTCCTCCGCCACATGGCGCGCATGCTCGACGCCCGAACAGAAGGCCAGCCAGGATTTCCGATCGCGGCCATGCTCGATGATCTCGGTCACGGCCGCGCGGGTGATGGCGTCTTGGTCGACCGCCGCCGCCAGATCGCGCGCAATGAAATCGCCAGCGCGGGTGCCCACCTTCGATACATCCAGCCGGGTGGCGGGCTGCTTCGAGACCAGAGGGCTCAGATACCCCGCGTCGATCAGCTCGCGGACCGGAGCCTCATAGGCGATGTCGGTGAAGAGCGCATTCTGCCCCTCGTGCAGCATCCCGCAGTCGAGCCGGAACGGCGTGGCGGTCAGCCCGATCACCTTGAGCGCCGGGTTGATCCCCTTCAGCGCGTCGAGGAAGCGCCGATACATCGTGCTCGATTTGCCGGGGATCAGATGCGCCTCGTCGATCAGCACCAGATCAGTATGGCCGATCTCGGCCGCGCGGCGGTGGATCGACTGGATGCCCGCGAAGAGAATCCGCGCATGCGCCTCGCGCTTGCCGAGGCCCGCCGAATAGATGCCCGCCGGGGCGTCCGGCCAGAGGCCGATCATCTCGGCATGGTTCTGGGCGATCAACTCGCGCACATGGGTCACGATCAGGATGCGCTGATCGGGCCAGGCCTTTAGCACGCCCTCGATGAAGGACGCCATGACGAGCGACTTGCCTCCTGCGGTCGGGATGACGACCAGCGGATTGCCGGTATGGGTCTGGAAATAGCCGTAGATCGAGGTGATCGCGGCTTCTTGATACGGGCGCAGGGTCAGCATGGCGCGGCCTCCGGGGAACGGGCGTCATTGGTCCAGGTCGAGCCGTCCGCCATGCGGTAGGTGACGACATCGTCGCCCGCATCGGTGATCTCGCCCGGGATGAGGTCGGGGATGAAGAGATGGCGGCCGCAGGCGGCGCGTTGCTCCGCCGGTGCGAGGATCCGGTCGTGGCGCACACAGTGCCAACCGCCATCAACTGGCGTCGCATGCAGGCAGGACCGGCAGGTCACCGCGACCCCATCGCCACCTTCGTGGCAAGCAGCATGGTGATCGCAGAACCGGCATTCGAACCAGGCCGGATCCTCGCTGATCCGCGCAGGCGGATGCTGGGCGAAGATGATGCGCCCCGCCTTCTCAAGAAGGCGTTCGGCCATGGTGCGGTCGACCTCGATGCGCTCGATATGCAGCGCGTCCGTGTCCTTGCAGACCGCGACGTAGAGAGCGCGCGTGATGCCCGTCAGGTGCATGTAGATCTGCATCTGCGCGGCGTGTTGGGGTTTGGCCAGAACGACGCCCGTGGCGGTCAACTCGTTGAAGCTCTTGACCGAGTGGGTCTTGAATTCCAGCACATGCCAGGTCTTCGGCGCCTCCAGGAGCCCGAGGGCCACGCCGTCGAGTGAGCCGCCGAAATGCCCGCCATGGGCCTCGACTCGGAACTGGCGACCGGTCTCCGGATCGACCTCGAGCACGGTCGCCCCGGTGGCACGCAGGTTGCGCACGAGCCGGTCCTCTTCCAACTGGCCCGTTTCAAAGAGGCGCAGCAGGCGGCCGGAATGGCGTGCCGGCGTGATCCAGCGGAAATCGTACCACAGCGCCCGGGCACAGGATTTGCCGATGATCGACGCCCCGAGGTGGTCGCGGAAACCATCGCCCTGCCGGGCCTCGTAGTCCGCATAGATCGCCGTCAGCGTGGGCGTGGGGGCTTCGGGAAGTTCTGCCATCACAGTCCCTCCCGTTCGCTACGGGCCTGGGCTTCGGCCAGAATACCGTCCCATGTTTTGGGGTCGTGGCGTTCGCGCAGGACGCCGATCAGCGCGTCCTTGAGTTTTTCGCGGCGACGGCGGCCGGTGCCCTGGGCGAGCAGTTCCGCGCGCTCACGGCACAGGTGGCGCAGGGCCGTGCGGGCCCGGTGGAACCAGTCTGGATCGATTGGCTTCTGACCGCGTTGCCGCGCAAGGTCGGCCGTGGCGATCTGCGTGCGGATCTTGGCGATGGCATCGTCGAGCTCGATCAGCCGGCGCTGATCATCAGGCAAACCGGGGCTGGTCGCAGCCGCGGCTGCGTTGGTCAATTCAGTCATAGGAGTATCCTCAGATGGGGTTGCGCGCTGCCCCGTCAGTCAGGGCGCAGGGCAGCGCGAAGGCTCAGCCCTTCTTGTTCCAGGGCGCGGAGGCCATTTTCGCAGGCGGCGTGGAGGCGCTCCCGCCATTGGGCGGTGTCGCAGCTTGCTGGGCCGCCGCTCCGGGCTCGGGCAGCAGGTAGCGAATGCCGTTGCTCTCGCCGTAGCCGTTCTTGGGCGGTTTGACCGTCACCTGAATGGTCATCGGGATGAGATGCAGCTCCTCGCTGTCACTGACCTGCATCTTGCCGGTGGCGTGACAGATCGCCGAAAGCGTCCGCTGCGCGATTTCGACCGTGGTTGGGTTCGGGTTCACCAGGTTCAGCTGGTCAAAGATCTTCCGACCCTTGTGTTCGCCCTCCAGGATATCGAGCATCAGCCACAGGAATTGGCCCATGCCATTGCGTGTCACGCGCATCTCGCTTTCGACGATCTGGGCGCGGTACTTGCCTGCGGGAAGAACCTCGTATGCGGTGGTGGGCTCGACGCCGGTCGCGTCGAAGGACGTATCGAAACGTGCCATGGTATTGTCCTTTCTGGATTATTCAGGCTGCGGCATGGCTGCGAGGAACTCCGACCATGAAAGCGGCAGGGTGTCCGGCAGGCCGTAACGGTTCTTGGCGAGGAAGGCGGGGCGCTCTTCGGTGTGCATGACGCGCGCACCGGACCCGAGCGCCCGGGTCACCTTCTTGTTGAAGCCGACATCGGATTTCGCGACCGAGATCTGATAGTTGGCGAAGAGCACCACGTCCGAATGCTCCTGCAGCAGCGCCGAGGCGCGGGTCTGCAGCTTGATCACATAGCGGTCGTAGGGCTCGTGCTCGGGGCTATCGAAACGCTTGATGTCGGTATGGGCGATCTGGATGACCACCATGCCTTTGCGGTCGCGCAGCGCGTTGAGCTTGTCGAGATATTCACGCCAGATGGTCAGCGCCTCGGCATAGCCCTTCCCGAACCCCGGCGTCTCGATCGAGGCCCAGCCGTTGCGTTTGCAGGCCTCGGCCCAGATCAGCGGCTCCAGCCAGTCGACGCTGTCGACGACGACCGTGCCGAAATCGTGGTCCTCGTTCGAGAGCGCATCGAGGGCCTCGGACACCTCCGCATAGCTGGTCGCGAGCGGGAAATGTGGGACCTGCAGCTTGCCCAGGCCATCCTCGGTCATGAGGAAGACGGGCCGGTCGGCATCGGCCGCGAAGGTGGATTTGCCCACCCCGGCCACGCCGTGGATCAGGATACGCGGCGGCTGAAGCACCGAAGCTGTGCGCAGGGAAGCGAGCGAAATGGCCATCAGCGCACCTCCTCGTTCAGCACGAGGCGGAACTTGGGCTTTCCGGTGCGGACCGTGCGCGCGGGCTCGAAGCCCTTACGCCAGCTCTCCGGGAGCGCGGCGTATTTGCGTTCCGACACCTTCAGCGTGGTCTCGATGAACTCGGCAGGGTTTTCGCCCGATGCGGCGATGGTTTCGGCCAGTTCTGCCAGCGCGCGCTGATCCCAATCGATGCGTTTTGGCAGATCAGCGATCACGGTGACGCCGTCATCCTCGAACCGGATCGTGCCGGTGTCCTTGCCCGCCTCCTGGCGGTTGTCATGGGCGCGGTCGGCATATTTCAAGGCGATCGCGCCTTCGAGCCAGTCGGACACCGTCTTGGCCCGCTGGAGGTCTTGCTGTGCCGTCTCTTGCAGCAACGCCAGTTGGTCTGCGGAAAGCGCGGCGATCTCGCCGACGGGCATGGCGGGAATATCCGCGAGGGTGATGTGGTTAGGGATCGTCATTGCAGCCCCCTTACGCCGACATCGGGCGATGGGGTTCGCCGTCTGCGCCGCGGATCTGCTCGGCCTCGAATGCCTCGACATCTTCGAGGCGGTAGATCACGCGGCCTCCGAGCTTGATGAATTTCGGGCCTTCGCCCGTCCACCGCCAACGCTCCAACGTCCGGTGCGAGATGTTCCAGCGAGCCGCCAGCTCGATCTGGGAAAGGTGCCTTGTCGCCATGTGAACCTCCTTGGGGATTGTGCGAACAGTTGCGGGACCAACATCGCGGAGGAGGTGGGAGGCACCGGGGAGGCAGCCGGGAGGCAAACTGGAAGTTCGAAAAGATCTCCGCGCCGAAATCAAAAAAGGCCGCCCCAAGGACGGCCTTTCTCAAAAATCATGCAGACGCGGCGTAATCTAAAATGGCTTGCTGCCAAGAGCTTCTTGGATGCGTGCCAGCAGTAACCGACAGGCTACGCGTCGATATCCCAAAGGTAGTTGATGTTACGGATATAGGTTTCAACCTTATGCACATCGTCTTGGATCAGATACTGATGGAATATCTCATATCCGTCCTCCGCCAAAGACGGGACATCGGTCATCTCGCCAAAGGTGATGGCCCAAGAGTCCCCATGCTCGGCGTCGACCACCTCGTTGATGACCCGGGTAACCTCTTCCCGGTAGGCGCGCTTCTGGTTATCGCTCAGACGGGCAGCAGACATCGAGTTGAACACGACGGTCACGCCGCCCTTCCGCTCGCCGATCATGGATACTGCGTGCAGAAGGCCAGCCATTAACAGCGCCTCCACGCATGGAATGATCCGCTCATCATGGTCTTCATCCCAGATGATCGCGACGTTTTGGACAGAAGCCTGCTGACGCAATTCGCCTTTTTCCGATCGCCAAGACAGCGCTTGGACTACGGAATAGTGCGTGCCGCGACCGATGTGACCGGCCGGAGTAGGTTCATCAAAGATGCAGTGAAGGTGGGGAGAATACTTCGGAGTATCATGCTGAGGCATGAGCTTTTCCTTTCATTTAGAACTGTTTCAGACGGCTTGCGCCATCGCTCTTTGCAGGTTCCCCTGCCGCGCTGCAGCCTTCCGGCATTCACGCATGACTCCGGGATCTTCAACCCGACCGTCACGTCAGACGTAAAGGCGACACATTCTCATTTCAAGTGTGAGGCCTGCCAAATTCGGGCGAAACATCAATCACGGCTCAATCCAGCAGTTGCCATCGTCAAATCTGATGAAGGTTTGCCAATCATCACGTCGGCCAAAGGCTTTCTTGAGCGAGTTGACCTGGCCACCATATCCTGCCTCTTCCAGCACCGCTGCAACCCGCAGAACCGGTGAACCGGACCAGTAGGCGGCAAACAAGATCTGTAGAAGCAGCCGCTGTTTGTCGCCACCGAAGCTGAGGGTCTTGTCACCATGCCAAACGAGCCCGCAGTCATCCGAATGATCTATCGGGAACCGTCGCTGCGCCTGCCCGGGGAACACCCCCGCCCCGAGGATCTGCGGTGAGATCGCGAGCTTGGTGGGATCACCCGCGACATCCGCAACATTGATGATGTGATTTCGCTTCTGGGAGGTCTCCGGGAAATACCCACCGGCCGTCGAGGTCAGGATGATGCGGATTTCCTGTGGAGGCCTGCGTCCGATGAGAGCTTCGAGCTGCGCCCAGATCCCCGGGTCGCTGAGCCGTCGGGCGAACCAGACGGGAACCGGAGCTTTCGCTCCGGCAAGCTTGATGGTTCCCACATCCCAGATGAGATCGGCGATCAAGGGTGTCGGACGGGAGGGCCCGGCACGCTCGAACGCCACCAGCATCTTGGCGAGGGCCAGACCATAGTCGACCCTGCACGCCGCGATGTCCTGATCGGTCACCATGATCCATCGGCCAATGCTATCGTGATAGCCGTACGATTGCAGTTCGGCCGACCACGTCGCCTCAAACGGCTCATCTTCGTAGTCGTCCATACCCGCAACGACCGGGACATGCCCGCTCGGAACCAGCAGGTTGGCCTTAAACAATGCGTCTGTCGCAGCGCGCGAGATCTGGTGCAGCGCCGATACCTGAAGCGACGGGCTGCGGGCTTCCATGGCCCGCAGCAGAAGGTCGATCGCACGCTTACTCAAGGACGTCGCCTTCGTCGCTGTCATCTTTCAGGATGCCCCAGAGCCGCAGGTACTTCTCGCCGATCAGGCGCTCTTGCGGCGTCATGTCCTTCAGGTTGCAGCCATGCGGCATGGTCACGGTCAGAGACAGAGACTTGCCGCGCCCGCCGGATGGACCGGGGTGGAACTTGATCGTGAAACGCGCCCGGGTGATCACCCACTCTGGCACCTCACCGGTAACCCCGTGGGCGAAGGACCCTCCGCCGATGTCCAGACCAATGCGATGCTCGGCCATCTGCCAGATCGTCCGGTCTGCGCCCGACATGGATTCCAGCGTGATGCGTTCCTTTGCATCGCCGAGATCCATCAACCGCAATTCCTTGACGGTAACGCCGGCGATTCCGTCTGCCGGATCGGTCGGAAAATCGAACGGCTGAAGAAGCATGCTGAGATCGTATTCCCGCAGCGGCAGCTGTTGCTTTTCGTCAATGGTAATGCCGAGCAGATCCCGCGCCATGAAACGCGTGAGATCCATACGATCCTCACGGGTCTTGGCCACGACCTCGATCACGCCGGTCGCTGCCTCATAGGTCAGCGCAGCCTCAAATACGGGCTTGACGATGCGACGTGACAAGGTGCTGTCGGCGTCGAAACCCAGCATGTCCTCGGGGCGGCCCTCACGGTAGACGGCCACCTGAACGAGTTCGCATTCTTCACCATCAAGGATCACCCGGTGGCGATCAAAGATGTCGACATGCACGTTGGGCGTTTCGAACCGTTCACGGATCGCGGCAGTGAAGGCCGCAATCGAGATCGGGTCTTTCTTTACGTCCAGACCTTCATCGACACCGAAGCCGCTCCAGGACCGCCCACGCCGACGCTCGTCGTTATAGCGGACCTCTTCGGCCAGCCGGAAGCGGTCCGCCTCGTTCAAGAACACCCAGAGTGACCGATTGTTGGGGCCCTCGAGCGTGTCGAACGTCCCGCGATCCAGCACGACATTCTGCAAGGCATTCTGTCCGGGCTCATCCGCGAGGGCGGCAACGCGCCCAGCGTCAAGGATGACGCGCTGCTTTTCAGCCTCGTCCATGTCGTCGACGGCCTTGATTAAAGGCTCGACAACCTCCGGCTCGGGTTTGGTCCAGTCGACCGGAGGAAGGGAGGTGAAGCCGCCTGCGGTAAAATAGTCCTGCAGCCGGGGAATCGGGGTTTTGCGGAGGAAGGAAGCAATCGCTGTCATGACGTGGCCTTTCTAAGCCTGGGAGGGAGGAGGACGACAGAATCGCGAAGATGCGATACGATCATGTTCGATGTATACCGAACAAAGCGTCAGGTCTACTTGCGCGGCACAATTTTGTTCGGCATATCGAACAAACGTCCTCTGACCAAGGAAACCAAGGATGATACGATGACCACGTCCCTCGGTGCCAAGATCAAGCGCCACCGCAAGGAGAAGGGATACTCCCTCGACAAACTCGCGGCGCTGACCGCCTCCAGCAAAAGCTATCTTTGGGAGCTCGAGAACCGCGATACACGAAAACCATCCGGCGAGAAGCTGACCCGCATTGCCCAGGCACTGGAGGTCACGACCGACTACCTCCTCGATGATAGCGAGGAGCCCGGTGACGAGGTTCTGAAAGAGGCGTTTTTCCGCAAGTTCAGCAAGCTCGATCCCGAAGACCAACAGAAAATCAACCAGATGATCGATATGTGGGGAAAGAAGGATTGAGCCTGCCCACGACACCACAGGGTTGGGCGATCCGCCTGACGCAGATCCTGTCGCTGCACCAAGCAGCCCATGGCCTGCCTCGGTTCCCCATCGATGTGGCGGGGCTCGCGCAGGACTTCTCGCGTCAGGTCTTTCCGGACGCGCCGATCACAATGGTCGGCGGGCTGGACCTGTCCAAGGGCATCGAAGGCATGCTGACGCCCAATCCTGACGGTTCCGGAGAGTGGGGCATCATCTATAACGAGACGGTCCGCTCGCCAGGACGGCGCAACTTCACGCTGGCCCATGAGCTGGGCCACTACCTCCTGCACCGGCAGCTGCATCCACAGGGACTGCAATGCACCAACCGCAACATGGCCGATTGGGATGAGGCTCGGAACAAGATCGAGGCGGAGGCAAACACATTCGCCTCCTACCTGCTGATGCCGCTGGACGATTTCCGCGCACAGATCAAAGGACGGATCGTCGACATCGACGTGATGACCGAACTCGCAGATCGATATGCCGTATCGCTCACCGCCGCGATCCTGAAATGGATGACGATCACCGACAAGCGCGCGATGATCGTGGTTGGCAAGGAAGGCTTCATCGACTGGGCCTGGTCCAGCGAACCCCTGTTGAAGTCCGGGATCTTCTACCGGGCACGCCAAGTCGTGACGGAATTGCCCGCAGTGTCATTGGCGGCGCAGGAAGTCGATTGGGACACAGGTCGCCACGGCGTTGAGCATTCGGCCGGGGTCTGGCTGGGCAACGAACCGGTCCGCGAGATGACGGTGTTCTCCCCGGGAAACGAAATGTCGATCTCACTGCTGCTCTATCCCGACCAGGCGCCCTTGCGTTGGGAGATGGCCGAGCTCGAGGAAGAGGCTACCGTCGATGCGTTCGACAAATTCATGGGCGGTTCCGGGCGGTGATTCGCCATGAGGCCCGGTTAGGACGGCCAATGAACTGACAAAGCGCATACGCAGATTTGCGCGGCTCTTCGCACAGGTCGCAGAATTCCACAAATTATTGATTTACTTGTGTTTTCCTGATTTCGCGATACCATTCGGGCATCATCTCAATCGCGAAAAGTCGCCATGTCATTCGATCCAAAAGGCCCGATTTCCGGGCCCAATCCCCTGTGCCCTGAGCGCATGTCGCCTGAGGCGCGCCTCGAAGAAATCGGCCACATCCTCGCTGCCGGCTTGGTTCGTGTTCTGGCTGAGAAGTCCAGTTCTTTATCTGCCGAAACTGGAGACCGTTTCGTGGACTTACCGCCCCGAAAGAGCGGTGGTCGTCGCAGGAAACGTATCCGCATCGGAGGAATTGATGAAGCATCAGAGTAAGATAACACCACCTGCGCCGGGCCAGGATGCCAGCCTGGATCAAACGGTCCTGTCGCGCCTGGCCGCATTGAAGATCTTGTCCGTCAAGGAATTGAAGGCCGAATGGGAAACCCTGATGGGCAGCTCAGCGCCCAACAACAGCCGCGCGTTCTTGGTGGGTCGGCTCGCCTATCGCATTCAGGAACTGACCTATGGCGGGCCAGATCGCGAAACCCGACGCATGCTCGATCTGCTCGCCGACGAGGTCGAAGGAATCGCGCGTCGCAAGCATCAGATCACGGATCCTCGCAATCCCGTCCCGGGCACGCAGCTCATCCGCGACTGGAACGGCGTCGAGCATACGGTGACCGTGCTTAAGGACGGGTTCGATTGGGAGGGCCGTAAGTACAAGTCGCTCTCCGGCGTTGCTCGCGAGATCACTGGTACGCGCTGGAACGGCTACCGTTTCTTCGGCCTGCAAACCGGTTCGCGGGAGGTTTGACCATGGACAGCAAAACAAGTCCGAACCGCCGCTTGCGCTGCGCGATCTACACCCGCAAGTCCACCGAGGAAGGGCTCGACATGGAGTTCAACAGCCTCGATGCGCAGCGCGAGGCCTGCGAGGCTTATATCGCCAGTCAGCGCTCCGAGGGCTGGGCCTGCTTGCGCGAGCGTTACGACGACGGCGGGTTTTCTGGTGGCACGCTCGACCGCCCGGCGTTGAAACAGCTGATCGCCGATGTCGAAGACGGCCTCGTGGATGTGATCGTGGTCTACAAGATCGACCGCCTCAGCCGCGCCCTGATGGATTTTTCGAAGTTGGTCGAGCTTTTCGACCGGCACGGCGTGACCTTCGTGTCGGTGACCCAGTCCTTCAATACGACAACATCGATGGGACGGCTCACACTGAACATCCTGCTCAGCTTCGCGCAGTTCGAGCGTGAGGTCACGGCCGAGCGGATCCGCGACAAGGTCGCCGCCTCGCGGAAAAAGGGCATGTGGATGGGCGGCTATGTCCCCCTCGGGTACGATGTCGTCGACCGCAAGCTCATCGTGAACGAGGACGAGGCGGTGCAGGTTCGGCGGATATTCGAGCGCTTTGTCGAACTTGGATCCGCTACGGTTCTGGCGCGAGAGCTCCGCCGCGAAGAGGCACGCAACAAGCAGGGGACGCTGATCGACAAGGGCTATCTCTACCGGTTGCTCAAGAACCGCGTTTATCGCGGTGAAGCCGTCCACAAGGGTACTGCATATCCCGGCGAGCATGATGCCATCATTGGCGCCGACCTCTGGGACCGCGCCCACGCCATCCTGCAAGAGAGCCCCCGGAAACGCG
>NZ_JBXWRL010000073.1:0-16968 GCF_059612885.1 Ruegeria sp. YKSD179
TATTACGACGAAATCTGGGTGTACGGGCTTCGCTCTGTCTACGATCCGACCATCGGCTTGCCGCTCAGCCCTGCTGCACAAGCCCGCATTCATTGGACAGGTTATCTGCGACGCGATTTGGGGCCAATCGGTGAAGCGCCCGAACAGCCCTATATATTAATTACGCCCGGCGGTGGTGGTGACGGAAAAGCGATGGTGAATCTAGTGCTCTCGGCTTACGAAAAAGACGAGAATCTTTCGCCGCGCGCAATACTGGTTTACGGCCCTTTCCTGTCAGGTGAGCTGCGCAACGAATTCGAGGCACGCGTTGCCGCATTGAATGGCCGCGTCACGGCGGTTGGATTTGAATCCCAGATCGAAACTCTGTTTGCTGGCGCGGCTGGTGTCGTCTGTATGGGTGGCTACAACACGTTCTGCGAGGTTCTGTCTTTTGACAAACGAGCCGTCATTGTTCCACGCACTACACCACGGCTGGAGCAATGGATTCGCGCCTCTCGGGCCGAGGATCTGGGACTTGTCCGGATGTTGGACGAAAAACGCGACGGGCTGACGCCAGAGGCCATGATCCGCGCTATTCGAGATTTGCCGAACCAACCGCTACCATCCGAGGCCATAGAAAGCGGATTGCTGGACGGGCTCGATTATGTAGCAAACCGTATCGACGTATTACTGGAACCGGACCAAGAGCGCGCGACGGGATGAACGCTAAAGGCCCCAATCTGGCGGTGCTGGTCAAAGGCTGGCCGCGCCTATCCGAGACCTTTATCGCTCAGGAACTTGTTGCGCTGCAGAATGCAGGCCACTCGTTCGATATTTGGTCTCTTCGCCATCCAACGGACACCAAACGCCATCCACTGCACGACAAGTTCCGGGGGCAGGTGCACTACCTGCCCGAGTATCTTTACGACGAACCAAATCGATTGGACGCTGCGCGGGGAATTGCGGTTCACCTTCCCGGATATGAAGCCGCCTACCGGATTTTTCGTAAGGATTTGCGTCGCGACCCAACCCACAATCGTATTCGTCGATTCGGGCAGGCTTGCGTATTGGCCGCCGAGTTACCCGCGGGAACACGGGCGCTTTACGCACATTTCCTGCACACGCCCTCTTCAGTTGCGCGGTACGCCGCCATTATGCGCGATCTACCTTGGAGTTTCTCGGCTCATGCCAAGGACATTTGGACATCTCCGGACTGGGAGAAGCGGGAAAAATTACAAGCGGTCACTTACGGAGCCACGTTTGGAGCGACCTGCACGGCTATCGGTGCCGACCACCTGAGAGGTCTGGCAGACGACCCCGACCGGGTGGATCTGATTTACCATGGTCTTGACCTAAGCCGTTTTCCGGAGCCGCCAGATAGAACCGAACGCGCGAACAATAGCCCTTTCCGTATGCTCTCGGTCGGTAGATTAGTCGAAAAAAAGGGGTTTGACAGGCTCTTGGACGCTTTCGCCCTTCTTCCTTCATCGCTGGATTGGTTTTGGACGCATATCGGTGGCGGCGCGCTGGATCGGGAACTGCGCTCTTATGCAAGCTCAAGAGGATTGTCGGATCGCATCACTTGGAAAGGTGCCTGTGATCAACCCGAGGTCGTCGCAGAAATGCGCCAGTCGGACCTATTCGTACTACCCAGTCGCATAGCAACGGATGGTGACCGCGACGGTCTGCCAAATGTTCTGATGGAGGCTGCTTCTCAGCGTCTACCAATCCTTTCGACTCCAGTCTCAGCCATTCCCGAATTCATTCAAAACGGCACGCATGGTATTCTGTCCCGGGACGAACCAACGGCTTTGGCGGACGCGATCATTGAAGTCGCAGAAAACCCCGAAAACGCCGCACACATGGCGGACGCTGCATACACACGTCTACTTGCCGAATTTCGAATGGCCCCCGGCATTGCCCGGTTGTCAAAACGGTTAAATGAAATGTGTGCGGGTCTCATCTGATGGCAAGGGTTGCTTTTTACGCGCCTATGAAATCTCCGAACAGTTCAAAACCGTCCGGAGATCGGGAAATGGCCCGAAACCTGATGGCGGCAATCAAAGCTCAAGGAGATCGGGTGGATTTAGCGTCGGAACTGCGAATCTACGACAAGTTAGGCAACCCAGCTACGCAAGCGGAACTGCTGGAACGGGCACAAATCGAGGCAAATCGCCTGATTCACGAGCTTCCGCGGGACACCGAGATTTGGGTAAACTACCACAACTACTACAAGGCCCCCGACCTATTGGGACCAAAAGTCTGCAAAGCTCGTGAGATCCCTTACGTTCAGCTTGAAAGTACCAGAGCGCTTAGTCGCCTAACAGGGCCATGGGCAAGTTTTGCCCGAGCAGCGCATGAAGCATGCGATGCGGCAGACCTGATTTTTTATCACACCGCAAATGACCTGATTGCGTTGGAACGTGAACGTTTCAAAAGTCAGGTGTTAGTTGAAATGCCGCCTTTTCTGCCAATCGACGAATTGCCCAATGCGTCCTTGAATGACGGTCCAATGCTGGCCGTGGGGATGATGCGAAGCGGGGACAAACTGGCTTCGTACCGAATTCTGGCAGAAACGCTGAATCTTTTGACCGGTGATTGGAAACTGAATATTGCTGGCGATGGGCCTGCCCGACACGACGTTCTATCGTTGATGGAGCCCTTTGGGAAAAAGGTTCAATTTTTGGGGCAATTGGACCGGATCCAATTGCAACGCGAATACGAAAGTGCGTCTATACTTGTCTGGCCGGGCGTGAATGAGGCCTATGGCATGGTCTATCTTGAAGCGCAGGCGGCAGGGCTGCCAGTTGCAGCGCAAGATCGACCCGGAGTACGCGATGTTCTTATGCCGTCCTCTTATCCTGGTATCGAAGACGGACCCCGGGGTCTTGCCGACCAAATCCAGAATTTTTTGGCCGATCTTTCCTTGCGCCGTTCTGAGGGCGCGCGTGCGCGTAAGTATGTTGCAGAACGTCACCTTTTGCCTAAAGCAACCAAGCGGTTTTGGACCGCAGTTCGACCATTATTGGAGGCACGATCATGAACCGTCTTGCACTGCTGCGTCACGGACATACGCAATGGAACCGCGCTGGCAAAATTCAGGGCCGCACCGACATCCCGCTGGATGCAGAGGCTCGTTCCGAGTTGTCCGGCTATAGCCTGCCAGCCCCTTGGAATAGCGCGGTGTTGTGGTCAAGTCCGCTAGAACGAGCCAAAGAAACTGCTCAATTGGTTGCGGGTCGCTCTCCGCGCATTTCAGATGCTCTTACCGAAATGGACTGGGGGCATTGGGAAGGTCAACGCGGTCAGGATTTGATCGCAGAACCAGACAGCACCTTTCGTCATATTGAGGACTGGGGCTGGGACTACCGCCCTCCGCAAGGCGAAAGCCCGGCCGAGCTGTGGGCGCGATTGAAACCTTGGCTTCAAATGCTGCAAGGTGAAAATTTGGCTGTCTGTCACATAGGTATAATGCGGGTCATTCTTGCGAAGGCATCCGGGTGGGAGTTTCAAGGTCCCGCACCTTTCAAAATCAAGAGAAACCGTTTGTACATAGTACATCTCGATACCATGCGGGCCGAGCCTGACCCGCTCCGTTTGCCAAGGCACGAGGTATCCGGATGAAAGTCATGATCGTCGTGACACATCTGTTGGGCACAGGGCACCTGAGCCGGGCGCTGACCTTGGGCCGGGCATTTTCACAAAAACAGCATCAAGTTTTTGTAGTCTCGGGTGGATTGCCAGCACCGCAGTTGGACACGACAGGATTAACATTGTTTGGGTTGCCGCCCCTCCGGTCAGACGGCACTCACTTCACGCGATTATTAGATCAGTACAGTGAGGTCGCTGACCTCAACTACATGGACGCCAGAACCGAAGCCTTGGAGAAAGCTTTAATTTCGTTTCAGCCAGACGTATTAATAACGGAACTTTTCCCATTTGGACGGCGAGCACTTACTGCCGAGTTTCTCAATGTTTTGTCAGCAGCTCGCGCTCTGACAAAACCACCAATCATTCTTGCATCGATCCGTGACATTCTGGCGCCACCTTCCAAGCCATCAAAGGCTGAGAGGACGGATGAAATTATAGGGCAGTTCTATGATGCCGTTCTGGTACATTCTGAACCTTCGATTACCCAGTTAAGCGTCAGTTGGCCGGTATCAGACTTACTGGCCCGACGGTTACGATATACAGGATTTGTTGCCCCAAATTCCCCTGAGCCTCACCCTGATGGCTTGGGGACCGGAGAGATTTTGGTCAGTGCTGGCGGAGGTTCGGTCGGACAGCCGATTTTTCACGCGGCGATCGAGGCTGCTCGGAAAATGCAGGGCCATCGCTGGCGACTTCTGGTTGGCGGTCAAGACGCTCTGGCCCGCAT
The DNA here is from genome assembly GCF_059612885.1 of Ruegeria sp. YKSD179. Lineage (NCBI taxonomy): Bacteria > Pseudomonadati > Pseudomonadota > Alphaproteobacteria > Rhodobacterales > Roseobacteraceae > Ruegeria > Ruegeria sp. YKSD179. The sequence goes on from NZ_JBXWRL010000073.1 coordinate 4,358, forward strand.
AGCACATCTGACGGAATTGGCGGAAGGCGCGCCAGTTACCATTGAATCGGTGCGGCCCGACTTTCGACAGATGCTGCCGTTGGCGGCCGCTTCGGTCAGCATGTGCGGTTACAACACCGCGATGGACTTGCTTCAAACCGGTGTTCCTGCCGTTTTGATCCCATTCGACGATGGTAACGAGGTCGAACAAACATTGCGCGCGCGCAGCCTGGCGCATCAATCTGGATTTGCTACGGTCGCCAACTCCGACCTGAATGCTCAAACCCTTGCCAAGGCCGTAAAAACGGTGCTGTCAAACAAAAGGCGAGCCAAAATGACTCATGGAGTCGATGGGGCAAATAAATCAGTCGAAATTTCAGAAGAAATTTGGAAAGCCAAACAATGAGCGTCGACTGGACTCCTTTGCGGAACGAACTGCGACATTGGCAAGCAGATGATTTAGAGTTTCCGCTTTGGTGGCGGGACGACGACGCAATTTCTGTTACGGATCAACTTAAAACTCTTACGGCAATCTCAGAGTCGCTTGAATTACCCGTTCACCTAGCGGTAATTCCTCAGGAAGCTAGAACTTCGCTGGTTGATTTTTGTGCCGACAGTCCCTTTCTGATCCCGGTTGTACACGGTTGGGCGCATCAAAATCATGCCCCTGACGTTGAAAAGAAATCCGAGTTTCGCTTGCATCGGCCAATGGCGGAAATGGTAGCTGAAATTAAAAATGGAAAAAACAAATTGGGGAATTTGTTTGGTGACCGTCTGTGCCCCATGTTTGTCCCACCTTGGAACCGAATTGCTGCAGAAACCGTTCAACAATTGCCTATTCTGGGCTTTCGATTCCTGTCGACTGCCACGCCACGCGAAACCAGATTTATTGCGCCCGGGCTTGAACAGATAAATACCCACATCGACCCGATTGATTGGCATGGAACTCGAAGTTTGATCGAACCGGACATCATTGTCGGCGACGTAGTGAGCCTGCTGCGCGATCGCCGCGAAGGGCTGGCAGACAACTCTGAACCCTTAGGTGTGCTGACGCATCACCTTGTCCACGATCAAGCTGTCTGGGCATTTACCCGGGAACTGATAGTTAGGCTTCTTGAAGGTCCCGCAACTGTCTGGGCCGATCTCGAAACACTGAATAACCAAGGAGACCATGGATGAGCCGATTGGATTCCATGCTGCGCCGCCTTACCGCTCAAAGGGATGGTCTGAACTGGGCCGCCAATCAAATTGCCGGCCGTGAGGGCGATGTTTTGGATATGGGGCTTGGAAATGGTCGCACGTATGATCATCTGAGAGAAATTCTGCCAGATCGGCGAATTTGGGTCATGGACCGCGCGCTGCAATGTCATCCGTCTTGTGTGCCTCCGGCCCAAGACTTTCTACAGGGCGAGGCAGAACCGATGCTGCAAAAGCTCGCCAGTATGGGTCGAAGAATTATTTTGGCACACTACGATTTCGGGCGAGGCATCAAGGCCGAAGACGTTGCCGAGGCCGCCCGCCTGAGTCCTTTGATTTCAAAGGTAATGCTGCCTGATGGTTTATTGATCTCAGGGCAGCCTTTGGTGGGTCTTGATCAGATTAAAGGCCCGAAAACAATCGCTCCGGACCGATATTTGTTCTATCGCGCTGGATCAGGCGACACGCTGCCCACGTGACCAGACAGCATTCAATGCTGGTACACCGGCGCGTATCCGAAACCGGATCAAATCGGCACGCAGCCCAGGTCTCAACTCTCCACGATCTTTCAATCCGGCGGCTTGCGCAGGTGCCTGCGTCACTGTTCTGATTCCGCGGGCTAAACCGCCCCAGATATCCCCCAGTTGTACCGCCGAAAGTAACAGTGAGGAAGGCACGTAATCCGAAGACATTATGTCCAAATAACCAAGTTCAGCGAGATCCTGCGCAGCAACGTTCCCGGAATGAGATCCACCGCGAATGATGTTCGGTGCACCCATCATGACCTTGATGCCATGATCATGGCAGGCCCGTGCCGCTTCAATGGTTGTCGGGAACTCGGCAAGACGAATACCGTGGCCTGCGGATACTTTGACCTGTTCCTCGGTCGTATCGTCATGACTGGCTAAAACGGCCCCAAAACGGCGCGCAGCTTTGACGGTTTCAATTTCATGCTGTTCGCCGTGCCGATCACGTAATGTTTTTAGGTGCGATACATGCTGGATGAATGTATCGTCATCCATCGCGTATTTGCCCTTCATGTAGGCTTCCAGCTTACCAATATCCCGAAACTGCCGCTGTCCCGGAGTATGGTCCATTATCGACACAAGACCAACGCGGTCATCTGGGCCAAATTCATCCAACTCATCAACTAGGGTTTCCGAGCACACTTCGGCGCGCAGATGCAGGAAATGGCTGATCTTCAACGCATCCGCCTCTCGCAGCTGCCACAGCTCCTGTGACAGGCCCCGCGCGTATTTCAGATACCTGCGGGCACCTGAAGGGATGGATCCAACCCGCATTGCATCGAAAACTGTCGTGATCCCTGTGCTCGCTAATTCCGAATCGTGGGCGATTATTGCTGCGGCATGCGGCCAATCGACTTGTGGCCGAGGTTGGATATGACGTTCCAGGTTATCCGTGTGCAGCTCTACCAAACCAGGACTGATGTAATCACCTTCGCAGTCTATTCCGCCCTTTGGTATCGCAGATCCGGTTGCGATGTCGGTTATGGTTTCACCAACGACTCGAACGCTGCCGGTAATGGTTTCGTCGGTCAATACAACCGACGCATTGGCAAGGATCAATTCTTCTGTCATCTGAACTTCACAATGTTTGAGCTAAGGAACGGCCACGCAATAGGAGGCCAATGTGACATTTACGCGATACGCTATCTATTTTTCGCCACCAACGGATGCTCCGTGGGCGCAGTTCGCGACCAGCTGGCTGGGTTGGGACATGGCGCGCGGCGTCGAAGTCACGCATCCGGTCGCAGAGGGCATCAATGTTTCTGCTGTCGCGGACGTTCCGCGAAAGTACGGTCTTCATGCGACGATGAAACCACCCTTCCACCTGCGCCAAGGGCAAACACTTTCGGAATTGCAAAGTGCGTGTGAGCTTCTGGCGAGCCACCTGACTCCGATCAGGCTGGACGGCCTCGAAGTTGCCCGCCTTGGTCGATTTGTTGCCTTGCGTCCGATCGGCGATTTGAGCGAACTGAACAATTTGGCTGCGGCATGCGTCCAAGAGCTTGACGAGTTTCGCCATCCACCTTCTGCCAGCGAACTGGATCGACGCCGCGCTGCCGGCTTGACCCCCAAACAGGATCAAAACCTGTTGAAGTGGGGATATCCTTACGTCTTGGACGAGTTTCGATTTCACATCACCCTTAGCGGCAAGCTGGACAAGTCGATACTGCAAATCGTAAAAACGACACTGGACCGCGATCTGGCACCGATGTTGCCAGTGCCATTTCAGATCAATGACCTGACATTGGTTGGTGAAGCAGAAGACGGGCGCTTTCATTTGATTCACCGTTACGCTCTCACCGACTGAAGGCGGTCCAAGATTTTGTCCACTGTTTCGACGAGGGTTCCTGAATTGTCGACGACAAAAACTTGTTTCAACCCCTGGGGTAATGGTGCTTTGGCCTGCCGCAGTCGCCGCTTTTGTTCTTCGTTGCTTTCCCGTCCTCGCCTCAAAAGCCGTTGCGCCAGTACTTCGGCATCCGCAGTCAATGAAATTACGATCAGATTGCCGAACGTTTGCTGTGCTTCTAACAATACCGAACGGGAAAGATTGACCAAAACAGCGTCACTGTTTTGCCGCTGCGCTTCGACGTCTTTGGGTATGCCATAGCTCAAGCCGTGGGCCACCCAATTCAAAGCGAATACACCGTCCAAAACCATTTGTGCGAATGCCTCGGGTGAAACCCGATCAAAGTCTTCGCCTTCCTCTCCTTCGGGCCGTGTAATTACTCGCCTTACACGCCGATATCCAAGGAAACGGGTCTCTAAAGCTTCAATTACGCTGTCCTTCCCCACCCCAGAGGGACCCACAATCGCGATTACAGGTGCCAGACTCATGCAACCATCTCCGGTGTGAATTCCGAGACATTGACCTCTCGGTCGCATACTGTTTCGCGGGCTTCAATGTCATGGAATATTCCAACAATGGCAGCTCCTCGTGCTTTTGCCTCTTTGATCAGTGTCAGAACTGTTTCGCGGTTCTTTACATCCAAGCTTGCCGTTGGTTCGTCCAACAACATCGCCGGGTAGTCGTGAGCAAATCCCCGAGCGATATTCACACGTTGCTGTTCACCACCTGAGAAGGTCGTCGGACTGAGCGGCCAAAGCCGATCAGGAATACTAAGCCGGGTTAGCAAACTCGCAGCCTTTTCAAGAGCCTTTTGCTTATCACTGCCTGTGGCAAGCAATGGTTCAGCCACAACCTCAAGTGTCGGCACCCTTGGAACAACGCGAAGGAATTGACTGACATAGCCCAGCGTTTCACGCCTTAACTTTAGAATTTCGCGCGGTTCAGCCTTTGCCACATCCAACCCGGCGACCAAGACCTGTCCCAACCCGGCCAGATAGTTTCCGTAGATCACCCGCATCAAAGTGGATTTGCCCGCGCCCGAGGCCCCGGTTAATGCAACACATTCACCCGACTCTACTTTCAGCGAAGTACGCTCCATTACCGGGATCGTTACACTGCCCTGATTATGCAGCGTAAAACTCTTACTTACGTTTTTGAGTTCAATCATTGTTGGCCACCTCAGACCTGCAAAACGCTCGAGACGAGTAACTGTGTGTAGGCATGCTGCGGATCGTCCAGTACCTGATCAGTCAGCCCGGCCTCGACCACGTGGCCATCCTTCATGACCATCAATCTGTCTGCCAGCAGTCGCACAACGGCCAGATCATGGGTGACGATGATGGCGCTCAGCCCCATCTCACGCACCAGTCCGCGCAACAGATCCAGCAGCCTCGCCTGAACCGAAACATCCAGCCCACCTGTTGGTTCGTCCATGAACACCAATCGGGGTCCGGTCACTAGGTTTCGCGCAATCTGCAATCGCTGTTGCATACCGCCAGAGAAAGAAGTTGGGCGATCATCTAAACGGGTTTCATCAATTTCGACCCGGCCCAACCAGTCAATTGCTTTGGTGCGGATATTACCGTAGTGGCGCTCGCCGACTGCCATAAGCCGCTCACCGATATTGCCTCCGGCGCTTACCGACATGCGCAACCCATCGCGCGCATGTTGATGCACAAATGCCCAGTCGGTCCGCCCCAGCATCCGGCGTTCAGGTTCGGACATGGTAACTGTGTCCATCGGGCCATCGGTTTTTGTATCAAAGACCACCTGTCCTGCATCAGGTTCCAGATGGCCAGCCAAGCAGTTCAGCAACGTCGACTTGCCCGAACCGCTCTCGCCTACAATGCCCATAACCTCGCCCGGGTAGAGGTCAAAACTCACTTCAGCGCATCCGATCCGGGTTCCATAACGCTTCTCGATGCCTTTCACCTGCAACAGGGGGGTCACGCCGCGTCCTCCTTAGCTAATCGGCCTGCGTGACCCGCCTCACGCCGGGACCGGCAATAATCTGTGTCCGAGCAGACAAACATGCGGTTGCCTGCATCATCTGTAATTACCTCGTCCAGATAACTGTTCTCCGCACCGCACAAATCACATGGATGATCAGCCTTGGTCGCTTCGAACGGATAGTCCTCAAAGTCTAGACTGACGGCTTTGGTATGCGGCGGCACAGCGTAGATTCGTTGTTCGCGCCCTGCACCAAACAGCTGTATCGCGTTCATTTCCAACTTGGGATTATCGAATTTTGGGATTGGCGATGGATCCATCACATACCGTTCCGACACCTTTACCGGGTAAGCGTAAGAGGTCGAAATAGCGCCGTGCTGGCTGATATCCTCATACAACTTCACATGCATCAGCCCGTATTCCTCTAGGCTGTGCATCTTGCGCGTCTCGGTCTCTCGGGGCTCTAGAAAACGCAAAGGTTCAGGGATCGGCACCTGGTAAACAAGAATCTGATCTTCTCGCAAAGCCGCTTCCGGAATTCGATGACGGGTTTGAATGATCGTTGCTTTTTCCGTCTCTTCGGTCGTTTCGACTCCGGCTGTTTTTTCAAAAAACTTGCGGATTGATACCGCATTCGTCGTGTCATCAGCGCCCTGATCAATAACCTTTAAAGTGTCATCCGGTGTGAGCGTCGCGGCCGAGACTTGCACGCCTCCTGTGCCCCAGCCATAGGGCATCGGCATCTCTCGACTGGCAAAAGGCACCTGATATCCCGGTACTGCCAACCCTTTGAGGATGGCGCGGCGTATCATACGCTTGGTCTGCTCGTCTAAGTATGCAAAATTGTACTCGCTCATAGGAAACCTCTTTCGATCAACGCGATCTCCAACGCCTTCGGTGTTGTGAAATGGATGCCATCCATGCCGACGGCACGAGCGCCTTCGACATTGTGCAACCCATCATCGATAAAGGTGCAGTCCTCAGGGGCAATTCCTGCCCTTTCGCAAAGCAGCTGGAAAATTCGCGCGTCTGGCTTCATGACGCCTTCTTGTCCGGAAACAATGACGGTACCGAACACCTCAGCCAATCGTGGATGAACCTTCAATCCCTCGGGCCAAGTCTCCGCTGACCAGTTGGTTATAGCATGAACTGGCGTTCCCACCTCTTTGAGCCGGCCCAAAAGGTCCCATGTTCCTTGTATCGGGTTTTCAACAGTTCGCGCGTATAGCGCGACGTATTCAGCGAACAGGTTACGGTCCCGCGGATCGTCTATTTCCTGTGCCAGATCGACAAAGCTTTCCCCGTTGTCTCCACGTGCATTGAGGACCTTGAAATCAGTCCTTTCAAGGAATGCGCGCGCAGCATCTTCTGAACCAAGGATCTCGGTCCATGCTAAATGCGGTTGCCAATCTATCAAAACACCGCCGATATCGAAGACGACTGCCCTCATTCTGCCGCCTCCTTCATTGTAACCCGTTCTTCAGCCTCTCGGCGCAGTTTGCGCACCAGTTCCAGTTCAGATTGAAAATCAACGTAATGCGGGAGTTTGATGTGCTCTAGAAAGCCGGTCGCCTGAATATTGTCCGCATGGCTAAGCACAAACTCCTCGTCCTGCGCAGGAGCGCCCATATTGTCCTCGCCTAGTTCTTTCCAACGCAAGGCGCGGTCCACCAGAGCCATTGCAATAGATTTTCTCTCTGATTGCCCGAATACCAGCCCATAGCCCCGCGTGAATTGGGGAGGTTCCGTTTTTGAGCCTTTGAACTGATTTACCGTCTCGCATTCAGTCAGTTCGATTTCCCCAATATCAATTGCAAATCCAAGTTCGGGAATGTCCATCTGGACCTCGACCTTGCCGATCCGCAACTCACCGACAAACGCATGGTTGCGTGCGTAACCGCGCTGGGTCGAATAGGCCATACCCAGCACAAACCCCTCATCCCCGCGCGTCAAGGATTGCAAACGAAGCGGACGGTTTGACGGAAACTCCATTGGCTCGCGTGTCAGGTCACCGGGTGTAGCATCGCTTGGCGGTTCGTCCTGAATGATACCTTCGCCCGTCAAAAACTCGGTAATATGCGGCGTTGGATTTGTTCTAGGTAAGGCCTCTGGCGCCGAAGCAACCTCGCCCTCAGCAGCCAGTTTGAAGTCCAACAATCGGTGCGTATAGTCGAATGTTGGGCCAAGAACCTGCCCACCTGGGGCGTCCTTGAATATTGCCGATATTCGTCGGTCACAAGCCATCTTACCGGTCTCTACCGGAACTGAGTATCCAAAGCGCGGCAGCGTCGTGCGATAGGCGCGGATCAGAAAGATCGCTTCTATCAAATCACCCCGAGCCTGCTTGATTGCTAATGCTGCGAGATCAGGGTCAAACAGTGATCCCTCGGCCATAACTCGATTGACGGCCAGGCTAAGTTGCTCGCGTATCTGTGCCAGACTCAGCTCAGCTACATCGATCGCCCCGCGCCTTTCTTCGGCCAACCAGGCATGGGCATTTTCGATGGCTTTCTCGCCACCTTTTACGGCAACATACATTGTCTAATCCCCCACCCCAATCTGTGTACTTCGCGGCAGCGCCGCGATCTTATCGTTGCTGGTAAAGAAAAAGTCGCATCCAAGTGGGTAAAGCCGAGCATTATCCTGCAGCACCCCGATGTCCGGCAGTGAAAGGTGGCTGGCTTGTTTGATGCCAGGTCCACGCAGAGCGCTTCCTTGCGGAAGCAATTCGTCGCATTCCACTATCAGTGTCGCCGATCGATCAGGGTATTCCGGAGTTCCAATCCGGTATGAACTTAAGGGCATCAACTCATCCCAAGTTCCCACCGCAAAATCCGCTTCTGCCGCTGAGGTGATCGGGGCGCCCGTATGAAAAACAAGCCAATTCCGAACTTCCGACGTGTTTATTCGGCCTGCTAAGTGAACTGATGTTTCCTGATCGCAAAGCGTCAGCAGCAAAGTGCCTGTGGCGACCGACAACGGCCCAGGAGGCAAGACCCCCTTCAACTCCCGAATTTCTCCCGGGCGCGCCATGACGGTCATGGCGGCGCGAAACGCATGGGCGGCGTCGACCGGCGCGTTTTGAAATCCGCCAGAAAATTGCGTGTGTTGGGTCATGTGTCTTCTCCACGCACCATCGTGAAAAACTCGACTTTGGTGGCAGCGGCCTTTGCTGCTCGGGCAGATTTAGTGTCATTCATTTGCCGCATTAACGGATCGATCACCCGATCTTTCACTTGATCCGCCGTTCCCGTTTGCATGAGCGCATCAACAAGCGCCGCTATTTCAGCTGCGGACTTGGATCGGCCCTGAACGTATCCATGACCAATCGGTCCGCTCTGCAGCGCCAGCGAACATCGAGTGACCGTCATTTCACCTAGGTTGAACGGCGCACCCGTGCCTCCTGTGCGCCCTTGGATCATAACACCGCCCACCTCGGGTCTGCGCAGCCACTCAAACTTTGGGCTTAGCGCAGCTTTTGTCCAAGCATCCTCTAACGCATCGTGGGGCACGCGGGCCAAAAGCCCCATCCACGTACGACGCGCCTCTGCTGAAATATCCGAATTTTCCGCCATCAAAGCCTCTTGGCCAGGTTGTCTGCCTATACTATACAACTAGACAAATAATACAGTTGCGCTTTCGTGCGCGCAATCCTCTACCGTGTGAATTTTTGGTGACATGAAAAAAACGCCGATTTGGAAAAGCATCGCCCTGAATCTGACCTCTGACATTGCAGAGGGCCGTTACGGAACCGGAGACCGCCTGCCGACCGAAGCGCAATTAGCAGCCAAGCACGGGGTCAATCGACACACCGTCAGACGCGCGCTTTTGGATTTGGCCGAACAGGGATTGGTCCACCCTCGACGAGGTGCGGGAGTTTTTGTCGCCGCGCGACCCACGGACTACCCCATCGGAAAGCGCGTCCGGTATCACAAAAGTATTTCCGCTAGCGGCAAAATTCCCGGGAAAAAGATCCTTGCACTGACTACTCGAGCTGCTGACGAAACTGAAGCTGATGCACTGAATCTTACCGCTGGGGACGCGGTGCATGTATACGATGGGTTGTCCTTAGCCGATGGTCAACCAATCGCTATGTTTCAAAGCCTTTTTCCGGCAGAGCGCCTGCCCGGCATTCTGGATGCCCTAACACAGACGGGTTCAGTCACGCGCGCACTACAGCTCTGCGGAGTGGACGACTACACTCGAGTGTCGACGCGATTGACAGCCAGAGCAGCCAGCGCAACGCAAGGGTTACACCTGAAGTTATCCGAAGGCGCCCCGGTTCTTCATTCACTAGGCATCAACGCGGATTCCAGCGGACAACCAGTAGAGTTCGGCAAGACCGTTTTTGCTGGCGAGCGCGTGACGTTAACGCTGAGCGAGGAATGAAGACAGGCAACGGCTGAGCACTTCGATCATCATTGAGAAGGTAAAGCTAGGACTGAACCACAGGCTCGATTTAGACGAAAGCGCTAGTCTGATGATGTGTTTTGGGGCTTCATTCATACTTTTCCAGAAATGCTTCGGCTTTCAGAGTTCGGAAATCCGATAAAGCTTCTCTAAGGCGGTCATGACTCCAATCCCACCAAGCCAACGCTGTCATACGCTCGGAAATATCCATTGAAAAACGCCGACGTATAGGTTCGGCCGTGACGCCTGCAACGATTGTATATGGTGCTACGTCCTTGGTGACTATTGCTCCGGATGCGACAACTGCCCCGTGACCGATAGTGACTTCGGGCTTGATTATCGCAGCATGTCCGATCCAGGTGTCGTGCCCAATTTCGGTCCTTCGGCTCGCGCGGTATTCAAACCACTCCGCATCATCTTCAGCATCGTCCCAATAGCTGGCCGACCGATAATGAAAGTGGTGCAACGAGGCCTTGTCCATGGGATGATCAGTTGCACCTATTCGCGTGAAGCTGGCGATATTCGAGAACTTGCCGATCCTCGCATTCGCGATATCACAAGTTCGGTCACAGTACGAATAATCCCCGAACTCCGAATTTGCGACCCGTGTCCCGGCTCCGATTTCTACAAAAGCCCCAAAACTACTGTTGGAAATCTGGCAATCGGAATGGAGGAAAGGTTTGTCGGAACGGAGGCGTGTCATTGTCTGTTTTTCAATTCTGATATCTGAACGCGAGCTAGCTGTCGCCAGCCGCGTTTTCGTTTTTGCGGTTAATGCTTTGTTACGTCTTACCTTGGATCAGGCGTTTACGCAGCCAGCCCGAAAACCAGTCCATCAACATCACCATCAGGATAATAAGCATTATGTAGTATGCTACTTCCTCCCAATCTTTTTGCGTGATGATTGCCTGCGTCAACAGCAAGCCAATGCCGCCGCCCGTAATTGCACCAATTACCGTGGCACTGCGGGTATTGGATTCCAGAAAATAAAGTAGCTGACTGAGTAGAACCGGAGTTACCTGAGGGATCACGCCGAACCTGTACCGCTGGGGCGCATTTGCCCCTGTGGATTGCACACCTTCAATCTGTTTTTGATCAACGTTCTCCAACGCTTCCGAAAAGATTTTTCCGAAGGTTCCAGTGTCCGTAATCAATATTGCCAACGCGCCGGTCAGCGGTCCCGGACCAAAAGCGCGGGCCAGTACTACTGTCCAGATCAAGGCATCCACCCCACGCACGAAATCAAAAACCCGGCGCGTAAAAAAACGTACTGATTTTAGCGGGTTAAAGTTACGCGTTGCCAGAAAGGCCAACGGAAGCGCGACCATCGCCGCACCAAATGTGCCCAGAAAGGCCATGAGAATTGTTTCGAAAATTGCCCAGGCGACGTCCTGATGCCGCCACATCTTGTTTGTCCAGAAATCGCTAAATATCTCGCTTGCTTCACCAGATACGGCCCGCTCGGCAAGCTCGGTAAAGGATTGACCATAATAAGGACTGTCCAGCGTGAACCAGAACAGCTCCCATCCGGTGAAATAACGAAAAACTTCGGACCTGTTTCGTGTTACAGTTAATCGCCCGGCATCTGTTGTTACGGCCAAACGGTTTTTGGACAAATTTATCCACTCTGGAATTTCTCCGTCAGGCAGTTCGGCTTGTACCCCTGCTGTCCGCGTCGGCGTTGCACGAACCGTTCCATAGCCTGGAATGTCATACTCGACGGTCTCCGGGCCGAAACGTACGACGTGGCCGTCCTCAAGATCGATCACAGTCGTTTCGCCCAATGTCACCCAATCAGGTGTCATTCCTTCTGGATAGGTGCCCTTGCGTTCGCCCTCGATCGCTATCGCGATCTCGGCGTTGCGGTTATCCCTTTCAACGTGCGTTTTGTAGCTGTAGCTGTCAGAAACCAGAGTTTTACCGTTTTCCCAATCAGCGCGTGAGGTAAGGCCAGGCACATCGAACGCAAAGAACACATATGTCAGGTAAGCAAGCAACAGTGCAGGAAGCCCGAAATTTGTCAGGCGCTTGCGATTGAATAATCGGCTCGCTTCGGTCTTCAGGTCATCGACGCTCAGATCGGTTGCAAAAGTGCTCATGCCCGTGCCCCTTTATTGGAACCATGAGTCAGTCGTTCCCGCAGCAAACCCGAGAGTTGATCTACGACTACGATAGTCACGAATAGCAAAATGAAGATTGCCGCAGCTTCGTCATAGCGACCCTGCCCCCAGGACATCGCGTTGCGCAGTTCATAACCAAGTCCACCTGCACCCACGAATCCAAGAATGGCCGAAGCTCGAATGTTGATCTCAAACCGCAGCAGAGCATAACTCACGTAGTTCGGACCCACCTGAGGAATCACGCCCAAATACATCCGCTGAGACCAATTGGCTCCGACGGAATGCAACCCTTCGACCGGCTTAAGTGACGCGTTTTCGTTTACTTCGGAAAACAATTTTCCCAATGCACCCGCAGTGTGTATGGCAATTGCAATCATTGCCGGAACAGGACCCCCACCAAGAACAAAGATCAAAACCAAGGCGATAACGATCTCGGGTATTGCGCGGCAGATGTCGGAGATACGTCTGAAAAGCGGGATCTGAGATGGCCAAAGCGCCATTCCACGCGTTGACATCAGCGCCAGAAATGTACCTGCGATGGTTCCAATCAAAGTTGAGGCTGCGGCAATGTTGATGGTC
>NZ_JBXWRL010000074.1:0-15651 GCF_059612885.1 Ruegeria sp. YKSD179
TCATTCCGACGTATCGCAACCCGGTACGAGAAAACGTCACGCAACTTCATGGCCATGATCAAACTGGCCTCGATACGATTGTGGATCGAGTTTTATGAGTCGGCTGCCTAGATTTGCTCAGTTTCTACATGGTCGATAGCTGATCACACCACCATCGCGAACATCTCACCTATCGCTCGATAATATGAGCTAACTTGTCTTTATGGGTCTGCTTTTTCGATTGAACGCGCTGCGGCTTTGTCCGCACTTAGCTTTCCTTGGCGCCGATGGGTTTGTTCAATTGGTGCTCTACTAAATTGCAGAAAGAGTAGCATGGAGTGAACAATTTCCGATTTCAGCAAGCGTCTGGAGACGGTGCGAACGAAGCATTCCAACTGGATTCTGTCTTTTCTGAATCTCTGCACCTTTCAAGTAGAGATTGCGGTAACCCTCCTCGCGCCAATTGTCTGGTGACAAAGCCGCCCCATGAATGGTCTTCTAGACTTCACTTATCAACAGCAGGTTTAGCGGGCGACTACCTGCCCATTGCCGACGGAGTCAGAACGTCAAATTATTCACACCAAAAAACCCGGCTCTTTGGCCGGGTTTTTTTCGAGTTGGGATAGATTTGGAAAGTCAGTGTAACTTATCGCCTACATCAGCAATTGCTGCGTCTATCAACTTGTTGGCTTGCGCCGCTGTCATCTGTTTGGCTAGAACCTCGTTCGCTGCCGACACGGCAACGGTAACTGCTTGGTCTCGCACTTCTTTGACTGCCGTCGCCTCGGCCGAAGCAATCTGATCCTGAGCTGCCGCCAGACGGCGCGCGATAGACTTCTCCAGCTCAGCCTTGGCCTGTTCAGCGGCCAGAGACGCATCCTCTTTTGCCGCTGCAACGATGGCGTCAGCCTGACCCTGCACTTCGCGCTGCTTACGTTCATACGAGGCCAAAAGACTGCGGGCTTCCTCGTGCAAGGCGCGAGCTTCGTCCAGATCGGACTTAATCGCTTCAGCTCGGTTGTCCAACGCACCGCCAATCATTGAAGGAACTTTGAAATAGAAAAGGACCGCAATGAAAACTATGAAGCCAAGGGTGACGACAAAGTCAGTATTGCCGAGCGAGAAAAATGGGCCGCTTGCAGCGAATGCTGGGCTGGCGGCTCCTGCGGTCAGGATAAAGGCAAGGGTTTTCCGCATGTCACTTATCCTTTTGTTTGCGCGTCAACGGCTTTGGAAATGGCATCGGCGTCTGCCTTGCCCCCAAGCGTGGTTACCAATTCGGCCGCCGTGTCTTTGGCAACAATTTGAATGCTTTCCAACGCGCCAGCTCGGATTTCAGCAATTGCCTTTTCCGATTCAGCCGCTTTTGCAGCGATTTCAGCATCCGCCTTAACTATCGCTTCATCCAGGTCGGCCTGGATTTCAGCACGCGCTTCGGCGGCGATACGCTGCGCTTCAGCACGGGCATCGGCCAGCGCCTTGTTATAGGCTTCTTCAGCCTCGACCGCTTTGGCCTTTAGATCTTCGGCCGCAGCCAGGTCATTTGTAATGGTCCCCTGCCGCTCTGCCAGGATTGCCGCGATACGGGGCAAAGCTACGCGAGACAGGACCAGAAAGATGACGACCAGCGTAATGACCAGCCAGAAAATCTGGTTGGGGAACCAATCAAAGCAGAGCTGCGGCATCCCGATGGCAGAGCCATAGGAGTCAACGCAAGAGCCAACTACTTCTTCGCTAATGGGTTCAGTCGCCATGATGTCCTCCGTCGGAACGTTGTCTTTACAACAGGTGGGCCGCTATGGCTTGAGCCCACCTGCGCGTAAGGATCAGTTTCCGCAGATTAGACGGCGAACATCAGCAGCAGCGAGACAAGGAATGCGAAGATTCCCAACGCTTCTGCGAACGCGATACCGATAAAGAGGGTTGCGGTCTGCGATGCAGCCGCCGAAGGGTTGCGCAGGGCGCCAGACAGGAAGTTTCCTGCAACGTTGCCCACCCCGATTGCGGCTGCGCCGGAACCGATTGCTGCCAGGCCTGCGCCGATGTGTGCGAGATCGCCTTCCATGATGTTTCTCCTTACGAATTGGAAGTTTCGATGTTAGGTTATCAGACCTTAGTGAGAAGGATGCAGTGCATCTTTTAGATAAACACAGGTCAGAATGGTGAAAACGTAGGCCTGGATAAAGGACACAAGAACCTCAAGACCATACATTGCGGTAATCGCCAGAACGGATACGGGCGAGATCGCGGCGATCGCAGCAAAACCTGCGAAAACCTTGATGACGGCGTGGCCTGCCATGACGTTACCAGCAAGACGAATGGAGTGGCTGACGGGGCGCACAAAGTACGATATCAGCTCGATGATCGCAAGAACCGGGCGCAGCGCCATGGGTGCGCTGGATACCCAGAACAACCCCAGAAACGCGGCACCGTTCTTGACGAAACCTAGAACGGTCACAGTCAGGAACACGGCCAGTGCGAGTGGGATTGTTACGGCGAAATGTGATGTGGTGGTAAAGGACATGGGTAACATGCCCAAGAAGTTCGCGCAGACGATGAACATGAACAGAGTCATCACATAGGGGAAGTACTTGACGCCCTCCTTGCCGCAAATGTCTTCCAGCATCTTGTAGATAAAGCCATAGGCGAGTTCGGCCACTGACTGCATCCGCGTTGGAACGATGGCTCGCTTCGAGGTACTCAAAACCAATAAGCCAAATACAGCAGCAATGGCCAGGAACAACCAAAGTGTCACGTTGGTGGGCGTGTACCACGCAATTCCGCCATCGCCGAAAAGCGGCTTGACGATGAACTGATCCATCGGATGGAAAACCAGGCTGCTGCCTTCTGCTTCGGTGGTCTCGGTCGCCACGTTCAGTCCCTCTCGTCCTTTACGGCTGCCTCGGCCGCCGCTTGTTTATCTTGAACCTCTTTGGCGCTGCGGAGCATAACCTTTACCCCGGCGACAAGGCCCAGCAATGTGAACAGCACCAGAAATATCGGGATCGTCCCGAACAGGCTATCCAGCCCATATCCGATGCCGAATCCGATCCCTAGACCGGATACCATTTCAATGACCATCCTCCAGGCAAGCTCGCCTCCGGACACGTCCGCGTCTGCGCGTGGGGCCGGTTCCCTGGCCTTTTTGGCCGCCTCGATCTTGGCCTCAAGCCGCGCCATACGCTGCTTTTGGTCATCGTCGGTCACGGGCGTTTCCCTCGCACAGTCTTGCGCATTGTGCTAAGGGGCTTAGGGCGCAGAGTCAACGGCCTAGATGTCGCTAAAAAATTCAAGTTAACTAATTGATATTAATAAATTAATCGCCCAGCGATCTTCAGCCCAGATTTGAAAGGAATGCTTTGATTGTAACCAAATAAGGAAATGCGCATATTCAACCTTTTGGTTGATTGTTCAACTAAATGCGCATGCACGCAAGGAAACGGTTTAGTCAAACAGCCCAATGCGGAACTCAGGGCGCGTGACGTGGGATTGCCCCAATACTTTCAGCGAAGTCAGAACCCTGCGCTTTCTGCACGTACTGACAAACTTCCAATGCTACGAGGCCCTTTTCGCTTTGAACGTAAGCGACTAAAACTGGCGTATGAATGAACCTTTGGACATCGTTTTTTCGGCCCTTGCCGACCCCACCCGCCGTACTATTCTGGCGATGCTGCTGGAGGATGACATGGCCGTTACGGACGTCGCCGAGCCATTTGAGATGTCGCTGGCAGCCATCTCAAAACATTTGGTGATTTTGACCAAAGCCGGCCTGATTTCACAAGAAAAGCGTGGCCGCGTGAAATGGTGCAAGCTGGAACCCGACGCCCTGAGGTCTGCGTCAGTTTGGATGCAGGGTTTCGGTCAATTCGAACCTGTCAACCTGGATGCATTTGAGCGGTTTTTGGAAATCGAGATTCCCAACGCAGAAGAAACCTGAACAGGCTTTACCTCACGACAAACACCGACATTTTAGCGTGCTTTGCCAAGTATCCAGCGTGGCTCGAGAAAATATGATCCGTGATACGCGGCGCGTGCGTACCGACAACGATCAAATCCGCGCCCATATCTTCTGCTGCGCGTCTTAGATCACCGTCAACTTCAATTGCCACATCAACCGAGTGAATATTGAGTGTGTCCACTTCTGAACCACTTTGCTCAGATAATTTCTCGGCCAGAGCAGCAAGATCCGCGGTGATCGACGACTCCGATTGTGTTACATCACCGGGTTGCGTACCGGTAACGCTGACCAACGTTATCTTAGCGTTTTGCCATTTAGCCACTTCGGTCGCGACTTTGGCGGCCTTGTAGACTTCTGGCGGCATATGCAGATCAACGGGGAACATTATGTGTTCGAACATTGATTACTCCTCCTACTCATCGCAATGATAGGCGGGAGGCTTGGGGAAAGCTTTGATCTGCCTCAAAGGTATTCAGCGCATTGACGCCGCGAGGGAGTTTCAACCTTCCTCGCTGTATTCAACACCGAATACAACGCCTGTTGGTCCGGCCTCACACAGCCAAGGTGCAGCGGCTCCGGCAACTGAAACGGTGGTCACGGACCCAGTCGGCAGGGATTTTGTCGAAATGGCCGCGACGTCACGAGCGTTCACCCCAGTTTGCGCAGAAACCAGAGCCTCGCAGCTTGCTTGTAGATCGGTAATGTCCACACTGCTTTGGCTATCCGGAGCGCAAGCGCCCAAAACACACAAAATGCTGATAGAGAAAAATCGGTTCATGTTCGCGCTTTCCAAATTGGATACCGGCCTTGCTATTACCGTTGGACAGGATGCGTCGGAACCTTAAGAGAAAGCAATGATCAATCTAAGACGCTTTGTTTTGATGTAGGGCTGGGCGCCTCGTCTTTAAGCAGCAGTAGCAACGCCACGACCGTCAATAGAACGCCCACAATGATCAACCCGGGTGGCGTGCCATTGCCCAGGGCGACCTCCCACAGAATTACCCAGCTCGGCACCAAATAGGTGTAGGCCATCACCTTTGCGGACGGTAAGCGCATGGCGGCAAACTGCACCAAAACAAAGCTGGCGGCTGTGGCAAAGACTGAAAGGTACAAAAGGCCGCACCATACCATAACCGGTAAGGTCAACCAATTGGTGGAGACAATATCCCGCCAGCCATAAATCACAAGCAGCAGACATCCGGCCATCAATGTTCCAAAAGTAAAAACAACGGCAGGCTCACCCCGGTTCAACTTTCGAACCATGGGGGTGTAAACCGCATGCGCCGCACAGCCGCAAAAATAGATGAGTTCCCCAATACCTATTTCAAAGGCTTGAAACGATTTCCAGTCGGCCCTGAATATCACCCATAGCGCGCCAAAAGCCCCGACGGTTAACGCGAACGCCATGCGTGGTGTCGTTATTTGTCGCAGCAAAAACCATCCCGCAAAGGCCGACATTATCGGAGTTAACGTGAATACCGCGGCCGCGCTTACCGAAGGCGCCGTCTTGAGGCCGTAAAACATCAGAACGAAATAGGTAGCGAATAAGCCGCCTAGCACGAAATACCGCCAAGGCGCCTGTGCCGAACCGGAAGACAAACCAGTTGTCAGCAGTGCAGCAACCCCGATGATACCTGCGGCAATCGCAAAACGCATCGCAGTCAATGCCGCAGGCGCGATTTCATTTGCAATCATGGATCCCAGCGAAAAGCTTCCCGCAACAAGTGCAGAAAATGCCAACATCGCAACGTGCCCGCGCCCCTGAGGGGTTAGGGCCTCCATTTTTTGGCTGCCTCCTTCAGGAATGTCAGAAAGGTCTGCACTTTGTTCGTGCGGTGCAGGTCAACATGCGTCACCAGCCACAAACTTCCCGACCACTCTGGCAACGGTTCCATCACCTCGACAAGATCCGGCAGGCGCGCCGCCTCCCAGCGCGCCATGAAGCCGATCCCCGCGCCAGCCTTCACAGCCTCGCGAATGGCAAGATTATTGGTGCATCGGAAGATGATGGCTTCAGTCGGGGCGTTTTCACGCAACCATTTGGAAAAAGGTGCTCGGCTTTCTTCGTCATCGCTGCCAACGAACAGGTGGTTGGCAAAATCCTCGACGCTCGCCGGTTTGCCGCGACTGGAGATATAAGACTTGCTGGCATACAAACCGATTTCCAAAGCACCAAAGGGCTGCACCACATTATCCGGCTGATCCGGGACTGCGCCTGCACGTATGGCTACGTGTGCTTCACCATATTCCAGCCGAAACAGCCGATCCCCAGTCAGGTAACGCACGATCAGATCAGGATGCATCTGCTGAAACTCAGTCAGCGTCGGGACGATAAGTGGAGCAAGCGAGGCCAGCGAGGTCACCACAAGTTCCCCTGACACATCGTCACCACGCCCTTTCATTCGCCCGACAAGTTGGTTGAACTGATCTTCAGTTGCTTGAGCTACCCGCAAAAGGTCCTCTCCCGCATCGGTCGGAGTGTAGCCGCGTGCGTGGCGTTGAAACAGTTTTACACCAAGACGGGACTCGATGGCATCGATGTGACGGATGACGGTCGCATGGTGTACGCCCAGGACTTCGGCCGCGCCGCTGACAGTACCCATCCGAGCCACCTGATAGGCAGTTCTCACTTCATCCCAATTGTCCATTGCAAATATTCCTATGTGCAAATACCAACAATACCTGTTGGTATATCCGTGTTTTGTTCGAAAACGCAACAATCATATTGGGAACGGAATTTACATCACCCTGCAAGGAGCAGCCGATATGACCAAGACCGTCCTTCACATTGATGCATCGCCACGACGCAAAGACTCGACCTCTCGTGACCTGTCCGGTCGCGTGGTGAAACACCTTGATCCCGCTCGCATTATCCGTCGCGATCTGGCTACGCCTTTACCCCTTTTGACCGAGGAATGGATAACCGCCAACTTCACGCCAGCAGATCAGCGAGACGCTGTACAACGAGATCTGTTGTCAATATCGGACGAGTTGGTACGTGAATTGCAGCAGGCGGACGCGATTGTAATCGGCTTACCCATTTATAACTTTTCGATCCCGGCCGCTCTTAAGGCGTGGATTGATCTTGTCGCCCGTGTTGGCCTGACTTTCAAATACACCGAAAACGGCCCTGTCGGTTTATTGCAGGGAAAGCGGGTTGTTCTTGCGATCGCATCCGGTGGAACTGCGGTCGGATCGGAAATTGATTTTGCCACCGACTATGCGCGCCATGTGCTTGGCTTCATGGGCATCAGCAATGTCGACGTCGTAGCTGCGGATCAGATGGCATTGGATGCGCAATCGGCTCTTAAGAATGCTCATCAAGCTGTGTCGTCGCTGGCTGCATAATCTCAGTCTGGTTTTTGCCGTATGAAACGTCCAATCTGCAGCCATCAAGGTGATTGCTGATAGGACTTTTAGCATGAAAAAGATTGGAATACTGGGCGGTGTGGGCTGGGCGTCAACCGTGGACTATTATCGGGGCATCGCTGAGGGTGCAGGACGTTACTACACTGAACGTGGGTACTCCTCTCCCCTGCCCGTACCCCCGATGACAATCGAGTCGGTAACTCAGTCCGAAACTCGTGCTTTACGAGGCGAACCTGGCGATGAAGATAGCTGGGCCGCGTTCGATGCCGTTTTTCGCAATGCCATGTTTTCGCTGGAGCGTTCTGGGTGCGACTTTGCTATTATCGCGTCAAACACTCCGCACGCCAGATTGCACGCAATCCGCGAAGGTGTCTCGATTGATATCCTCAGTATATTCGATGCGACTGCAGAGACGACGGCTAAGACAGGGGCTGCGAACGCTTTGGTGCTTGGAACAACGGTGACCATGCAAGCCGACAACTATGCACAGCACCTTTCGGCAAAAGGCATCAAAGCAAATGAACGGTTACACGAGGCCGAGATTTCTGAGATGCAAGAGATGATCGACGAAGACTTTTATGGCGGTGCCTCAAAAAAAGCCCGAACACGTCTGCTACAATTCTGCAACCGCCACGCCAAACCCGGCACAGCTATTCTATTAGCCTGTACGGAATTGCCACTCGCGTTCCCTGACCATTTGGATGATCCCGTCTTCAAATCAAACGGTCATTTGTTCGTCAATCCATCTGCTGCTCATGTCTCGGCGGCGCTGAAACGGGCACTGGAGGATTGATCAGGGCAACCATGTGACCTCGCAGCCGACTCGGTCAAAAAAAGCCATCAAATCCGGACGAGGCATTGCAACGGTTCGATCATTTACAAGCGGATGCATGTTGATGACGTCCGCTCGTTGGGCCGTCGCATCCATCAGAAAGAACACGTTGCTTTTTACCCCGTTAATCATTGCCAGCGGGCTGACTGCACCGGGGCGGATGCCAAGGTGTTGCAAAAGTCGCTCTGGCGACCCAAACGACAGACCGCCAACCCCAAGCTGATTTCCCAACTGCTTAAGGTCGATCTGTCGGCTCTGCTCCAGTGAGACCAGATAGTTTCGCTTTTTTCTGTCACGCAGATAAAGGTTCTTAAGACACAGAGTATTTTCGCCAGATACCACAAACTGGTCTTCAACAGACTTGGCGTCCTCGACCGTGCGCAGTGGCATGTGTGTATGCAGACGATAAGTCAGACCCCAGTCGTCCATCTGCGCCAACAAGGAGTCAGAACTAAGCGGCAATGTATCCTGAAAGTCAGACGATGCATCCATGAGAACCTCCTGATATCAGGTGCTCATGGCTTATATCCTGGGGAATTTCAACTGTGGGACAACTGTTGGGTTCAGTGCTAGCATGCAACTATGAAAATCAGGCGAAACACACCGGATCAACTAATTCTTGCTGACACACCATGGTTCATCGGGATCATGTTGATCATTTTCATTATGGCATTTGTCGGTCCCGGCATTTTACTAATGAGTACCGGTGGCGAGAATATCTGGTTCGGCTTGATTTTCGCCCTTGGCGGCGGCGGACTAGGTTTTGGTGCCTTTTGCGTATTTGTCCGACGCGTGCAGGTAATACTGGACCGCAACAAGGACAGTGTCTTAATTCGCCGTCAGTCTGTTTTTGGCTATCAGGCTGTCGAGCACAAGCTGTCCAACCTATCCCATGCTGAACTGGAAAGCACCACGTCCACACGTGAGGGTCGAACCTCGACGCTTTATCGTCCTGTTTTAGTTCTCGACAACGGTATGAGCGCAGGCCGCCACCCTATTGTCGAGGTATTTACCAACGGGTCCGGCTCTCACAGGATGGTAAGCGCAGTCAATGACTGGCTGCCTGCGCGCGTGGTTGACTCTGACACTCAATCCGCCTAAATCCGCCGAAACATCCGGAAGAGAATAACCTTCCGGTCCCTTGAGCCGTTCAGGGATCGCCCCCCACCAGCGAGTTTCGCCCGTGGGGGCGTTTGTGCATTTAACCGGCGCATCCTATGTAGGGCACGCCATCAGATAACCGGCATAGGAGGCCGAAGGCATGTTTGAAAATCTATCCGAACGCCTTTCTGGCGTCTTTGACCGGCTGACCAAACAGGGCGCTCTGTCCGAAGAAGACGTCAAAGCGGCCCTTCGCGAAGTGCGTGTGGCACTGCTTGAGGCTGACGTTTCACTTCCGGTTGCCCGTGAATTCGTCAAGAAGGTGCAGGACAAAGCGACTGGACAGGCCGTGACCAAGTCGGTCACCCCCGGCCAGCAGGTTGTCAAAATCGTGCACGACGCATTGGTTGACGTGCTGCGCGGTGACGAAGACCCCGGCAAGCTCAAGATCGACAACCCACCTGCTCCGATCCTGATGGTCGGTCTCCAGGGCTCTGGTAAAACAACGACCACAGGCAAGCTGGCCAAGCGCCTGAAGGAAAAAGAAGGCAAAAAGGTTCTGATGGCATCGTTGGACGTCTATCGCCCGGCAGCTATGGATCAGCTGGCAGTGCTTGGCACGCAAGTTGGCGTGGATACTCTGCCGATAGTTCCCGGCCAGAAACCCGTCGATATCGCCAAACGTGCAAAGCAGCAGGCGACATTGGGCGGCTACGACGTCTACATGCTCGACACTGCGGGGCGCCTCCATATCGACGAAGTTCTGATGGATGAGGTCGAACAGGTCCGCAACGCAGTTGACCCTCGCGAAACTCTGCTGGTGGTCGACGGCCTGACAGGTCAGGTCGCTGTTGAGGTCGCCGAGGAGTTCGACGCAAAGGTCGGCATCTCAGGCGTGGTCCTTACGCGAATGGACGGTGACGGGCGCGGCGGCGCGGCGTTGTCTATGCGCGCGGTCACCGGCAAGCCTATTCGCTTTGTTGGTTTGGGCGAGAAAATGGACGCGCTCGAAACTTTCGAGCCGGACCGGATCGCCGGTCGTATTCTGGGCATGGGCGACATCGTTGCCTTGGTCGAAAAGGCCCAGGAAACGATGGAGATGGAACAGACCGAGCGCATGATGAAGCGCATGGTCAAGGGTCAGTTCAACATGAATGACCTTAAACTGCAGCTAGAGCAGATGATCCAGATGGGCGGCATGCAGGGCATGATGGGCATGATGCCCGGCATGGGAAAGATGGCCAAGCAGATGGATCAAGCTGGTCTGGACGACAAGATCCTGCGCCAGCAGATCGCCCTGATCCAATCGATGACCAAACGCGAACGCGCTAACCCCCAATTACTTCAGGCTAGCCGGAAGAAGCGCATCGCCGCCGGTTCGGGCATGGAGGTCAGCGACCTTAACAAGCTGCTCAAAATGCATCGTCAGATGTCGGATATGATGAAGAAGATGGGCAAGATGGGCAAAGGCAAGATGCTGAAACAGGCCATGAAAGGCATGTTCGGCAAAGGCGGTCCCTCGCCGGAAGAAATGGCCGCAGGTATGGACCCAAAAGCGCTGGAACAGGCTGCCAAAGCAATGGGTGGCAAGATGCCCGGCATGCCCGGTATGGGCGGCGGCATGGCTCTGCCGCCGGGTCTGAGCGGATTTGGAAAGAAAAAGTGAACCTAGCCCCCACCATAACGACAGCGCGCTTAAAGCTGCGCCATCACGTGATGCAGGATTTTGCTTTGCTTCACAATGTGATGGGTAGTGAGCGTTCGCGATTTATGGGTGGCCCTTTCTCATTGAAAGACAGCTGGCAGACTATCGCCTCAGAAGTTGGAAGTTGGTCTCTTCTTGGTTTTGGTAGTTGGGCCATCGAACGTTCCGAAGATTGCACGCTGGTGGGCCAAGTAGGAATCAACCGACCCGCCCATTACCCCGAAGCCGAAATCGGCTGGATGCTGTTGGATCAATTCGAAGGGCACGGGTACGTAACCGAGGCAGCCTATGCAGCACTGAACTGGGCTTGGAAGCAGGGTTTCGAAACGCTCGTTAGTTATATTACACCAGGGAACGATGGATCCGTCGCTGTGGCGCGGCGTCTAGGTGCGAAGCGCGATGCCTACGCACCTTTGCCTCAGGGAGAAACGCCCAGCGAAACAATCGTTTATCGGCACCTTGCCACAAACGCCGATGGCGGGATGGAAACCTATCGATGATCGCTGAGTCCATACCCACTGTTGAAACTGAACGCTTGATAATGAGAGCACCCTGCGAGGCCGATTTTGAAGCCGAGGCAGAGTTCTTTAATAGCGAACAATCGAAGTTTGTTGGCGGGCCAAAACGTCCTGACGAAACGTGGCGTTCCATTGCCATGCTTTTGGGGCACTGGGCCATGCGCGGTTACGGGTTTTGGGGCGTCGAGGAAAAAAACTCGGGCGCTTATGTTGGTCGCGTTGGATTGTGGTACCCGCACAGCTGGCCCGAGCCCGAAATTGGTTGGACCCTGATGAATCATGCAACCGGCAAGGGTTATGCCACTGAAGCGGCCATTGCCGCTCGCGCCCATGCCTATGATGTGTTGGGCTGGGCAACTGCGATTTCGCTGATTGATCCAGATAATATGGCCAGCAAGGCGGTAGCCGAAAGGTTGGGCGCTCAGTTTGAATACACCTATGAGCACCCGGCGTTTGGAACCATGCACGTATGGCGACATCCTGCACCAGCAGATTTGGTGAATGGCGGAATGGGGGCTTATGCATGACCTCGTTCGCTATTCCAAGTGTCGAAACAGAGCGCCTGATCCTTCGTGCACCCTCGATGGATGATCTACCCGCAATGACTGCATTCTTTTCGACGAAACGTAGCCACATGGTTGGCGGTCCAAAGGATGAACTGGGTTGTTGGAGCTCGTTAGCGGGCCGACTGGGTCACTGGGCGCTTAGGGGCTATGGAATCTGGCATTTGACTGAAAAGGCCTCCAACGAATTCGTTGGGTGGGTGGGAATTATCGACATACCCGGATGGGACGAACCAGAGCTGGGATGGGTTTTGATGGAAGAAGCCGAGGGCAAAGGCTTGGCGTTCGAAGCTGCACAATCGGGACGCGACTATGCGGCACGCCACCAGGGCCTAAACGGGGTCATAAGTTACATCGCCCATGCAAACGATAGATCTCTCGTGTTGGCTGAAAGGCTTGGCGCCACGTATGAGCGTGAAGGCGGGCTGCTTGGCAAACGCGCTCAGGTTTGGCGACATCCGGACATCGATACTACGACCACCGGATTGACTACCGAAAGGAATGGCCAATGACCGACGCTGTAACACAGGCCGCCACAATCTTGAAAGAGCACCGCAAAAGCATCGATAGGCTAGATGCGATCCTTGTCTACACGCTGGGTGAGCGGTTCAAACACACACAAGCCGTCGGCAAGTTAAAGGCACTTCACAACCTTCCCCCGTCCGATCCAACGCGCGAGGCAACTCAGATCGCACGTTTAGAAGAAATGGCGAAAGAGGCCGAATTGGATCCCGATTTCGCCAAGGCTTTCCTGAACTTCGTTATTCAGGAAGTCATCCGTCACCACAGGAAACAACAGGAATGAACCTTTGGTTCAGCAAACAACAGAACTAACCGGCCTTTGCCGGACACGCCATTCAAAGGAGATACCACCATGGCAATGAAAATTCGTCTCGCCCGCGGCGGCTCGAAAAAACGTCCTTTCTACCGCATCGTAGCGGCCGACAGCCGTATGCCGCGCGACGGTCGTTTTATCGAGAAACTGGGCACCTACAACCCGCTGCTGCCGAAAGACAGCGAAGAGCGCGTGAAAATGAACATGGAGCGCATCCAATACTGGCTGGATCAGGGTGCGCAACCAACCGACCGGATCGCACGTATGCTCGAAGCAGCCGGGACGCGTGAGAAAGCGGAGCGTAACAACCCGCAAAAAGGCACCCCTGGCAAGAAAGCTCAGGAACGTGCAGAAGAGAAAGCTTCGAAAGCTGCTGAAGCCACTGAAGCTGCGGAAGCGCCCGCTGAAGAAGAAGTGGCCGCAGCAGAAGAATAATCGGAACGATAGCGTGCAGGATCACGCATTCACCGATGAGTTCCGCATGCAGTTTGATCTGTTGATGCGGCTTCGTCGTGACGTGCGCCGATTTCGCACCGATCCAATTGACGAGGCAGTGCTCACGCGCTGCCTCGACGCATTTCTAAGGGCGCCTTCCGTGGGATTGAGCGAACCCTGGCGCTTGATCCGTGTCGATAGTGAAGACGCCCGCTCTGCCGCACTTAAGAATTTTCAGGCGGCGAACGAGCAGGCACTTGCGGGCTACTCCGGTGAAAAAGCCTTGAGCTATAGCCGCCTCAAATTGTCCGGCATGCAGGAAGCCCCTGTGCAATTGGCAGTCTTTTGCGACGACTCTACCACAAAAGGAATGGGTTTGGGTGCCGCTACAATGCCTGAGACACGGCGGTATTCCGTAGTGTCTGCAATGACACTTTTCTGGCTTGCCCTGCGCGCCGAGGGGTTAGGGATGGGTTGGGTGTCCATCCTGGATCCCGAACAGTTGAAACAGGACCTTGACGTCCCCGACATTTGGTCTTTGGTGGGATATTACTGCATTGGCCGGCCGCAAATGGTCTCAGACCAACCTGAACTGGAACGCTCAGGCTGGGAGCGGCGGCGCGATGCGATGCTGATCGAAATACGCTGAGGACATATGTTCGGACTTATAAGATTGCCTTTATTACTTTGCATTGCTTTCGTTGCCGGAGTTTTGTTTGAGCGTAACGCACACACAGACAGATGTCTTGACGCCGGCGGTCGCGTTGTGGCGAATTTATGCGAAGGAGGACGCAGATGAGTGATCTGGTCTGCGTAGGCAGCATCACAGGCTCTTACGGCGTGCGGGGTGAGGTTAGGCTAAAAAGCTTTTGCGCGGTTCCCGAGGATATCGAGGTTTATTCACCTCTGACCAATGACACTGGCAACGAACGCTACCCGCTTGTGCTGACACGGCAGATCAAGAACGGCTTTGCTGCTCGATTGGGCGGAATCGAAACAAAAGAGCAGGCGGACGAGCTGAAGGGCCTGCGATTGTATGCGCGTCGTGATCAGTTGCCGTCGTTGCCAGATGACGAATTTTATCACACTGACCTGATCGGTCTTGACGTCTATGACACTGGCGGGACATTGCTGGGCAGCGTGAAATCCGTTCAGAACCACGGCGCGGCTGACCTTTTGGAACTTCATGGGCCAGGCCTGAACTCAACCGTCTTGCTGCCATTCACCCGCGAAGCGGTTCCAACCGTCGATCTTGAAAAAGGCCGAATTGTTGCCGATCCACCCGAAGGATTGCTTTGATGCGCCGGGTTATGCTGCACCTGGGTTTTCACAAAACCGGAACGACAGCAGCCCAATCCTTTTTGTTTGAAAACCGGGAACTTATCTGGCCGCAGTACGCGCTGGTTCTGCCTTTTCGCACACGCAAGACAGGGCTGGCGGACGCCGCAACGCATTTTTCAATCTATGGAACCCATGACGCTCTAACTGCTTTCGGCAATCAAATGCGCAAGCTGTTGTGCACATTGGACCTTGGCGCAAGACGCGGGCTGATACTGAGTGAAGAGAATTTCTCGGGTTTGCGACCCAGCCGTAATCCTGCGGTGGGTTATGAGGCTGCTCCAGACCTGGCGGCATGTCTGGTCGGATTGATCCGCAATCGATTTGCAAACGAGCGCATGGAAATTACCCTCTATCTGTCGCTAAGACGGCGCTCGGACTGGCTTCGTAGCCTGTGGGCCCATGATTTGCGACGCACAAGGCTGCTTCTGGACTTTTCGACCTATCAGGAACGATTGACAACGATTCAATCACCCGAGGACGCGGCCAACGCTATTCGGGACCACCTGCCGAACGTAGATGTACGCACTCGATGGCTGGAAGATTTGCGAGAGCAACCACTTGGCCCTGGCGCACCCTTCGCAGAATTTCTTGGTATGTCAAAAGATCAGGTCGGCAAACTTGTGACACCTTCAAACACCAACCCCGCGCTGCCCGATACCGTGCTTTCGGAAATGTTAGCATTGAATCGGTCCACTCTGGACGAAGGCGAACTGTTTCGGCAAAAGAAGGCTCTTGCTCGACACGCCCAAAACGACCTGATCGGTACAGAATGACAGACCAAACCGGCAAATCCCACGGCCGCAAGGCGATCCGCCCTACCTTGACACCGCGCGAGTTGATGACGGCAACGCCGGACCTGCACGGAGTTTGGAAGGCCAAAATAATCACTCTGTTTCCTGGCGCCTTTCCCGGCGTTTTGGGTGAAAGCTTAACCGGTAAAGCTTTGCAAGACGGCTTGTGGCAGCTTGATACGGTCGATCTACGGCAGTTTGGTGTCGGCAAGCATCGAAATGTC
>NZ_JBXWRL010000075.1:0-15485 GCF_059612885.1 Ruegeria sp. YKSD179
CCAAATCGCTCATGTCAGATCGCGCCAATTTCCCACTCCCGCCTGTTGTTTTGCGAAAGTGAATCACAAGCCTATGTGAATGAACAGAAATTTATGGGTGTGCTGCCTAATTGCGCCGGCAAGATCGCCAAGTTGTCCACCTTCCTTGGGAAAACCGGTCACATCCGTTTCGCCCGCTGGCGATCCGTGGCATGAGAGACAAGACTGGGAGTAGTATTCTGGGATAAGCATACGGAACGCGGGCTTCCCAGAAACTTCAGTTTCTTCGAAAAACGATTGCCCTTCAGCCCAAGAAGAATCCTTGAACTTTTCTTCGATCACTGAGTTTTCCCAAGTGTCGGGGCGAGCCATGCGATTGCGGACAAGTTCTGAGGGCGCCGTTACCTTAACCATAGCAGACGTGCCGATCTCACCTGCGAACTGTTCATTTACCAACCGCGCAAAAACCGCTGGAATAAATCCTTTGAAAGCCACTCCCTCGGCATTTATCAGCTCTTGGTTTGCGTCGATTACCGTGACCATAGCGTTAAGCTGCGTCTCGGTAAGTTTACGCTCCAATGGGTCCAATCCATCATGCAGCGGTTGTTCGCCATTAGCGTTCAAGTAGGCCTGGATAACTTTCTCGTAAAACACGTCACCGGAAAGCCCTTTGTCTGTGACATTAGGATCGTTGATTAATTCCTGGCTGTTCGACACCACACTTCTGCCGGCTCGTAACACAGCCGCAAGTCGGTTGCCTGTCTCAATTTCTTCTGCGGTTTGCGCTGCAACACCATCCGCACCAAGCGTGCAGAATGCACTTGAAATAACTGCTGCTGTTATAATCAGATTTTTCAATAGACCAACGCCTCCACGTAAAGTCGAGTGCCGTGACAATAAGCTAGCCTAGCAAAAAATCTCCAAACTGTCAGAGGAATTCGAACCGGCTGGAATTGCGCCGCCAAAAATTGATTATTTTAAGTGATTGGTTAGCCGGAAAATTTACTGTGTGCGTATCAGACAATTTTGTCCGCAATGTAAGAGATCAGCTAATCTGTGCGTCTATCTCGGGTTCAAAGCGGTCATTTGCTTCGGAGCGCTGCAAGGCGAATGGCCGCAAATGAACACAATAATCAACATACTCAAGCTTGTGGTCATGATCGCAATCCGTAAAACGCCGCTCACGAAATCAACTCGTGAACGGCGTATCTTTACGACTGACCGATCTTCCTGTTTGGGATGGTCGGTAATTTGAATTGCCTTACCCTCTTAGGCGGTGATGCAAGATGATTGGAACAGCAAGTTCTTCCTCATCGCTCAAGTGACGCTGAAGAAAGGCTTCGATGACCTCAGAAGTGCGATGCAATGCTCCAACCTCTGAACGAGCCTGAGCCTCGTCCAGATGGATAAGCTTTATTGCACGATTGGCCATCCGTGTGTACTCTTCAAGAACGAGATCGAGATCTGCATGGTCCTTTTCCAGCACTTCTAACCCAGCGTCAAACCGAGGATCAGCAGCAGCAAGCTCGGGGAAGTAATTTCTATCTTCCCAGCCATGATGTCCATGCAAGTTTCCGACAAGAGCGTTGCCATAGTATGACAGGCGCGCTGCGTACTCATCGGGTGGCACGTCTTTTTCAAGATAGCTTTCTGCATCGACCCGCACCAACTCGGCAAGGCGCCTGAACATCTGATGGGCTCCTAGCCAGTGACGAGTTTTTTCCTTGAACCCAGGATGAGATTCCCAGCTGTCGCGGGGATACTTGTCGAGCAAGAACTGCAACTCGCCCGGCATGTCTGCTGTGCGGATATTGTAAGTATCAAGCATGAGCTTACTCCTTTCCGCAGTAATTTGTGTGCTAAGATTTCAATTCGTTAGACCCAATGCTGCACAACTGATGTCCATCTTTGCACATCTTCCAAACCAATTGATTTTCCCTGTTGCTGCTTAAGTCGGCCAATCCTCGTGCAGATCGCCATTGAATCAAGCTAACTAAACGCACACAAAAACCTGCCTCGCCCCAAACAAGTCGTTTTCATCGATCCAATGCGGCCAATATGCGAGCATCGCGTTCGTATGGGTCCTCGCGAAAATGAACAACCCCGTCTTCGACCCAAGCGGTCCAATATGTCAAAAGAACTGGCATTGGTTTTGGTAGGTTAACGCGCGTTGTCTTTCCACTATCCAAAATGGATTGCATCTTTTTTCGGTTCCAGCCGGGTTCTCCCTCCATCAGAAGGCTTGCGAATTCGAAGGGATACTCCAAGCGAACGCAGCCGGAACTAAGGTTCCTTTCGTTTCGATCAAACAGACTACGGTCGTTCGTATCATGTAAGTACACCGCGTATTTGTTGGGAAACATGAACTTTACCAAACCCAACGCATTGTTTGGGCCCGGTTGTTGGACAAGTGTGACGCCGGGGTTTTTCGCCGCCCAGTTTACTGCGTTGACTGGAATTGTTTGCCCGTCCTTGTTTCGAACCACATAGTTGTTGCGTGCCAGATACGCTGGATCCTTGCGAATGCGAGAAAGTTTATCTTTCCGAAATATCGAGGCGGGAACGGTCCAGGTCGGATTGAAC
The DNA here is from genome assembly GCF_059612885.1 of Ruegeria sp. YKSD179. Lineage (NCBI taxonomy): Bacteria > Pseudomonadati > Pseudomonadota > Alphaproteobacteria > Rhodobacterales > Roseobacteraceae > Ruegeria > Ruegeria sp. YKSD179. The sequence goes on from NZ_JBXWRL010000075.1 coordinate 2,563, forward strand.
TCCATGTATTCAATTTCATCTCGGAATACCGGTGTCTTTCGGTACGCTGACCCTGTGATTGATCTGGTGGTCCAAAGCGTCCCATCAGACTTGACTAAGTAAGTACGGGCCCCCGCAATATTAACCAGAACGAAATCATCGTTGAGCTCCCGCATAAGCCAACGACCTCTCTCAAGGCTCAGGCGCAGCTTGTTAACGCGATCTTCCACAGGTTTGTTGAGGGAGGTAAATGTTTTGCCGCCAATAACCCCATCTGCTTCCAACCCGTGTCGGTTTTGAAATGTTCTGACCTGTTGCAGCAGGCTATCGTCGTAAACCCATGCCGGGTTTGAGCTACCTTGGCTAAGTTCCGAAACCTCGTTTGCTCCGTCGTAACCCTCTGCCCGTAGTCTTTCGCGCAATTTTGCAACAGCTGGGTCCACCATTCCTGGCTTCAAAACTTTTTCATCGGGAACAATCGCCCAACCGCCCTGCATTGCTATTGCTTTGTATTTGCTTAGTGCCTCAACAAGCATTTCATACTGCGCGTTGTCGATGTCTATGCGTTCGATTAGGGCGCTAAATCCATCCCCTTGAAGGAATTGACTCAAAACGACGGCCGGATCTTTTTGGATAACCGGTTTGGAAAAGTTCCAATCATCGTCCAATGCGTTTGGGTCGACTTTTCCGAACACCAAATGATGGACAAGTTTAACAGCAGCATCTGTTGCGATAATGTCGAATACAGCTTGATCGTAGGCGTTGCCACCTTTGGTGGCGTTAAATGCGACTCGAAGCTCTTCGAGTTCAAAGTCATCTGATCTGAAGCCCTGGTCCACCGCTCCGTCCAGCTCGGTAAAGAGTTCGTCTACCAATTCGTCGCGTGTCCACGCAGGGGTAAAGTCCCTTTCTTCATAGAAACGCGGCACAAGAACCGCGGCATCCAAGCTTTTGCTGTCTGGCAGCGTGTCACTTGAATCCAAACCCTTTCCTAGAAGCGCTGCAATCTGTTCGGAAACTTGGTCCGCAGAACTAAAGCTGGGACACAAAATCAGTATCGCGGTTAGCGCACTTGCGGCCACAGAACAAATGTATCCCACCATCACCCCCTACGACGTCACCCTATATATTGCTTTTCAGGTGTAGAGTAACGCAATATACGGTATATTCAAATCGCAATTAACAGATTTCAAGTGTAGGATCTGAAATGTGGGGAGGACGCTCGCGGTTAAACCAAATCCGTGTCCGGCTGAAGGCTGCATTGTTTCGCATTTCGTGTCTCTTCCAGATCTACAACCTTTCCTGACCGCCAATGGTTGGAAAGCCCGTAGAGCGCTCAACCAAGATGTCTTGGCGTGTAACCGCATTCAGCCCAAGGCGGACGTTCTCTAGATGTCAGCGAGTTCCGCAAATAGGCCGCCACATCAATCAGGTCTCGACTGGAGCGTAACTACCGTCTTTGCGGTGAACCTCTCTGCCTGTGAGGGGCGGATTGAAAACGCAGATTAGCCTAAGGTCTGCGTCTAAGGCTTGTACCAAATGTCTGTCGTTTTGATCCAATGCGTATAATGTGAAGCGCTCCAGCGAGTACCATTTCTCTTCGTCAAACCGCCTAATTTGGCCCCTGCCTTGGATGCAGTAACAAGCTTCCAAGTGATGGATGTATTCAAGTTCAAGTACGGCATCTTTTTCGATAATTGTGTCAGTCATCGAAAATCCCAGGCCGTCAGACGCCAACAATAGCCGTCTGCTTTTCCATCCCGGGCCAGCGACGTCCCGCTCTGTACCAACGACATCCTCAAGAGATCTTACGATCATGCATTTACCTTTCTTAAGTCACCGAACCGCACGATTCATGCCTCCATCTGACAGGATGTTCTGCCCGTTAATATACCGCGCTCCTTCCGAAGCAAGGAAGACGCAAGCTTGGCCAATCTCGGCGAACGTTGCCGGGCGTTGAGCAGGGATAGATCGTCTTGCCAGGTCCGACAAATTCACGTTCTCGCAAAAGCCTGGCATCAGGTTGTTCATATTGATGTTGTGGCGGGCGTATCGATCGCCGAATAGCTTGGCAAAACTGTGCAGTGCGCCTCGAAGCATGCTCATCGGATAGGGCGCGCGCGGCTCAACTGTGTTCATAGACGAGATGTTCACAAATGAACCGCCACCTTGTTCAATCATGATCGGGGTCACGATACGTGCCAGCTTGACGACGTTTAGAACATACATGTCGAGGCTTTCGTGCCATAGCTCATCCGGCAACTCCAACAATGGTCCATCAAAATCCGGATCAAAGCCGACCGTTTTGATGGCTTCTGGTACGCTGCCACCATGGCCCATATTGCTAACGACTGCATCGATCCTCCCGTACTCCTTGAGTGTGGCGTCTACCATTGCTTGTAAATCGGCGGTGTCGAGGACCGAACCTTGGTGTCCAATCCCGCCCAATTCCTTCGCCAATTCTTTGGATCGCGTCGACGGGGACATCAGCGAGACCTTGTAGCCCGCTTTTGCCATCTCGATGGCGCACCCTTTTCCAATGCCCTGGCCAGTTCCGGTCATCAGGGCCACTCTGAGATCAGCCATTTGATTGTCTCCGCTATAATATTTCTGCCTAATATTTACCAAGATATGCGGGTTGTATGATGCCATGAAAAGCTATGCAGCACATAGGTATTGGATAAACAAACACCATATGAGGAACATCCGTCATCTTCGAGCATTCAAAGCTTTCAAAGCAACTGCATCGCGCTTGAACGTCCGCAAAGCAACCCGCACAACAGTTCCCAGGCAGAACGAAATTTTCCCGAAGCTTTGAGACTATTGAGCTTTTTTTCGTCTCAAATGATGGTTAAAGCATCGATCCATTACCATTTTCCGTCGGCTCGAAAAGGGTTAAAGCAATCGCGGTGTCAAGCCACGCGTCCACGGCATTCCCGCCGCTTCCTAGCACGGACAGCCCACCCTGTGCCGCCTATTGCGAAGAGGTCGCCACTACATTGTCAGCAATTATTGCAGACCGTCGCGAAGCGTATGGGTTTCCCTGAGAAACTTCATTCTGTTTGATACCAAGATGGCGCAACTCAGAAGGTTAGCCGCGATCGCCTTGACCAACTATTTGGTCCAGACAGTGCGGCTGAAACATTTTGGACCTGCAAGAGGGTCCGCTTTGCGCGCGAGGCTGTCATTCAACAAATTCTTGCAAGCGTCTGTATTGAAAACAAACCGGAGATCCCACGGGTCTGGCTTATTTGACCATCGCGTGAGTTAGTTTAAGAATCTGAGGCACCTAATAGTCCAGTTACGCTTTTCTTTGTTGATTGTGTTACACTGCACCACGAACAACATGAAAGTGTTTGGTTAGACGTTGTAATGACCTTTATCAGGTTTCGCCGCACAACATTAATATTTGTTACAATCGCGCTCTGGTTCATTATTGCAAATTCCGCAAGATCGGAGCCTGAACGAGTCGCGCTTGTCATTGGCAATGGAAATTATAACCACGTAGCAAATTTACCCAATGCACAAAACGATGCGAGCGACATCTCTTCTGCTCTCTCTAGGATTGGTTTCGACGTTGATTATAGCCTTGACCTAGATTTCCGAGGAATGCGGGTTGCCCTCAGAGACTTTGCGAAAAGAGCTGAAAACGCTGACATTGCGCTGATTTATTTTGCCGGGCACGGAATAGAAATAGACGGTGTAAACTACATAATCCCTGTGAATGCAGAGCTGCAAAGCGCCAAGGATGTTAGTTTTGAAGCAATTCGATTGGACACCGTAGTCACTTCGCTTTCCTCATCTGAGGGCCTCAAGATCGTGTTGGTAGACGCATGCCGTAACAATCCATTCTTGAGCACTATGACCAGAACAAACAGCACGCGTTCGATCGGCAGCGGATTGGGGCGCATTGATCCGAGTGGAGTTCTGGTCAGTTACGCTGCTAAGGGCGGGACCTTGGCTTTAGATGGAGAGGGTAGAAATAGCCCTTATGCGGAAGCTTTACTTCAACACATTGAAGAGCCGGGGCTGGAACTTGGTAAAATGTTTCGAAAGGTTCGAGATACGGTTTTCGAACTTACAGAAGGTTACCAGGAACCGTTCACCTATGGGTCTCTGCCAAGCGAAGACATTTTTCTTGTTCCTGCGATTGCCTCGAAACAAAACGCTGATCTTTTGGCGGAGGCTTTCGCAAAAGCAGATCGCTCTCAATCACTGGCGGATTGGAACATCTTTCTGGAACGTTTTGCCAACGAACATGATCATCCGCTTTATGAGCTCGGGAAGCTTCGGCAAGCGGCGCTTTCCCAACTTGATGCGCGTAAAACCAACGACAAACGCCGCCCGAATGCCTTAACTGACGAGTTGACGTTGTTTGCTGCCGCCGAAAGCCTGGACTTCCCTCGTGCGTGGGCACTCTACTTTGATCGCTATCCTAACGGCGCCATGGCCAAGAGTGCAAAACTTCAAGAGAATGTGAGTTTTTTGAATGCCCTGCGGGACCGGGTTTGGGGTCGCTATCGCAATTTAAATGGCGGTAATGCCTTAACCCAAGAAATGCTCCAAACCGCGATGGAAATGATCGATTTAGATGAAGGGCAAGTAACGCGCATACAAAATGCGCTGACATATGGAAGAATTGGCTTTGTTGGTATTGACGGAAAATACGGGCCGAAAACGCGCAATGGAATAGAGAAATTTCAAGAACGCAGATCGCTTCCGGTAAGCGGACTACCCACCCGGGCAACCCTTTACGCGTTGACGCAAACCGGTGGATGGGGGTCAAGCGGTCGACTTGAGTATGATGCGTCGATTTTCCCTACATCCGGACCGTTGGCGCGAGTTTTGGACCCTCAAGCAGTTGCCCTGCTAGAGCAAGACCACCGGTTGGACCGAGTTTTGTCAGTGTTTCCGGGTCGAGAGATTATTTATGGCTATTTCCAAGGTCGGCTGTATGTCGCAACAAATCTTGGAACAACGATAGGGTCATCTGATTTGAGGGTTTTGGAAGAGAAAACAGAAGGATCCCTGATAGAAATTGATAGCCGCGAGGAAGAAGAATTCATTCGGGAACTGGTTAGATTCGACCAGAAACTTTGGGGCACGACCTCGATCCGAAACAACAAAGGACCCGCAATTGGTTTGCAGCAAAAGCAAGGAAATTGGCTTTGGCGGTCGGGGCGCGAGTTGGAGTATACGAATTGGGCGCCAGGGCAGCCGGAGCGGGTGCTTGAAGCCTCGCCTTTGGACGAAAGCTATGGTCGTTTGGTTCCTTTAGAACGTACAGGAGGCAACAACACCAGAGTGGAACGCATAGGCTGGGCGACGACATCCAATCTACCTCCGACAATAATTCTGGAGATCGAATAATTGTGTCCCCTCACTCGATTATAGAAATGCGACTACATGAAAGAAGAGAGGCTTATTTTTGGATTGCGGTGGGACCTTCAATGAATTGATGATTACTCGACCTCAAAACCAATGGCTTGGAAAGTCATCGAAGGACGGGTCCAGTTTGCAAGGTCGACACTAACTGCAACTCACCCGATTAAATCGGATAGAACCGAATACTGCGTACTTTCTTTATCATTGCGTGAGTTCGGCCCGTAACGTTCTCAAACTTTAAAACTAACAGAATTTTTGCATGCGCTGTTCAAACAAGCATCCAGATGTCCTATAGTAGGCAGAAGATCACAAACAGTAATTTGAAGACCAAATTCTCTCAGCCACTTCCTGATTAATTTAAACCAAGAACTTGGTAACGCGGGAACAATTTCACTGAACCAAAAACCAACACTGCGGAGCGAGAAAGCGATATGATCCGAAGGAATAGCCAATGAAGAAATGGGCGTATTTTGGTGTTGCAGTGTTGGTTTCAGCTTGCGGCACTGCTCCGCAGGCTCCTTTAGTCACTGACGAAGACGGTCAAACTGTTATCCAAATCAACACCAGTGGGTTGACCTGCTACAACTCTGGCTGCCTGGAAATAAATCCAGCTGGTAGTGTTCGGGCTGTGGGGTACAAAAGAACACGTATTCCCAGCGGAATAAATGTCAGTGACGGGACCGTAACACCTGAGGAATTTCGGCGCTTGCGCGAAGCGGCCATGTTGGCCGGCGGTGTTGGTTCTGGCAGCGACCGGTAACAAAGGTCCTGTTTTTCGTAATAAGGCGGAATGCTCTGAACGCTCGCCTTTGGCGCTAATCTCCAACTGAATACTGTTTGCGTGTTATTTGACCTGACCTATCGTTCCGGACTTTTCGCTTGCACGGTTGGGACATTGCGAGTTTTGCGACTTCTATTGATCGCAATCGCGCCCATGACAATAGCGCAGGCAATGGCCTGCGGGGCTGTGATTGCCTCGCCAAAAGCTAGAAAACCAACGGCAAACATGGTTGGTAACTCAATACTACCAACCACTGCAGATTGAGAAGCACCGATCACCGGCGCGCAAACCGTGTAGATGAGCTGAGGAACTAGTGCCGTTACAAGGCCAATTCCTACGATCAAAAGCCAGTCAGAGCGATCCTGCGGGAGTAATTCAGCTGCGTCTGCAGTCAAAACCAGCGGTGCAAGACCGAGAACGGCCCCAAGGGAAACTGCAGCCATACGCGCAAGCGGCGTGATACGGGATAATCTATGCACCAACACGCAAATCCCAAAGCCGAAGCCCAACGGAGCCGCTAGGGCGATCAACAGCGTGGGTAAAAGCTGAATGGGAATAGACGCAGGCGAACCAGCTATGACCGCTGCCAACACAATCAAACTGGAGGCTAGCAGCGAACGCCGCGTGGGCGCATCAGCAAACAATGCCCATGCAATGGCCAGCGTGAAAACCGGATATGTCATATAGAGGACTCCCACGGTCGAAGCAGGCAATGTCTCCAGCGCCTTCACATAACCAATCCAACCAAGTCCCATTACCGCTCCAGCCGAAAGGCCCCAAGCAATCTCTCGCCAAGATTCTTTTTGCGAAAAGAGTGCGGGCAGAAGCAGGGTTGCTGCTACAACGTAGCGATAAAATGCGACTGCATAGGGAGCGACACCCTGTTCGGTCAGCCCCCTACTAAAGTATGGAACCAGTCCGAAACAGATTGATGCAAAAAGAACGCCAAAAATCGCCAGCGTATAAGGAATGGAAGAGGGTGTTTGCATCGATCTAGTGGTCATGCGTCTTAGCTATCACGCACCTGCAATTCTGTCGCTGGAGATTTATCGAGCAGCGGTTAGCCCCACAGACGGGACGTTCAACATTTTTTGAATGGCTGCTTCTGGTGACAGCGGAAATTGCCCAAGAGAGAGCCTAACAACCACTATGCGGACCAAACGGACTAGTTGTTCGATATTTTGGACGTCTCATTTTTCGGTTTTTTTAACCTCGGGGCGGAATTCCCTGTCGCATCTCAAGGCGCCCCAAGTGTCACCTGTGTTCTTCTTTACGCTTGAACTCCACGAGATCGCAGGCTTGGTTAGGGAGTACGTATTTCGATTTAATTTTCTTCGAAATTCTCAGATAATTTTAAGTTTTCCTTGCAAGAAATGCGAAATACGCAGTTTACTCCTAAAAAACTTGCGATTCGGAGAAGTCAGTGGGTGAGACCAAGTTTGAATTGATGGCAGAAAATGGCGGCATTCGCTCGCCTTCTGACACACTGAACAGCAAAATCATCGCGATCCTTGAAGAAGACGGTCGCACGCCATTTTCTGAAATCGCGCATACGCTAGGGGTCTCTGAAGGTACCATTCGCAACCGTGTCAGCGCGCTACGCGATGCAAACATGCTGCGCATTGTTGCCATCGCTGACCCGGTCGCGCGCGAATATAGGACCGACGCGATCCTTGGATTGAAGGTTGCGCCCGGGGTTGCTCCGGCTCAGGTCGCCGATCGCTTTCAGCACGACCAGCGTGTCGTATTTGCGCTCTGGGTCGCAGGCAGTTTTGATCTGATCTTGGAAATCGTCAGCGACGATGCGGACGCCCTGCAGCGATTTCTGGAGGACGAAATCCATTCGGCTTCAGATATCTCCCATGTTGAGGTGATGATGGGGATGAAAAACTTCAAAAATCAATTCTTGCTCAAACGGGACTGGAGGCCTGAAAATGGGTAAGCTAAACAAGACGCTGGCATATTTTCAGGACGGTTCGCGTCCCGCACATGGGTTGCCGCCTTCTGCCTATCGCAGCAAGGCTTTCTGGAAGAAGGAGCGCAAAACCGTTCTATTTAGAAACTGGGTTTGCGTCGCGGCCGCACACGAGCTCAAGTTTCCAGGAGACGTGGTACCTGTTGCACTGGCCGAGCAACCTTTGATTTTGGTGCGAAACCGACAGAACGAAATCGCCGCTTTCCATAACGTATGCCGCCACCGTTGCATGACGCTTGTCGAAAAGCCGCAGAATGTAGGCAAGCTGATCCGCTGCCCATACCATGCGTGGGCCTATGATCTGGACGGGCGCCTGAAAGCGTCACCCCATTTCGGTGGCACAGACACCCACGAAGCCAATGGTTTCGACAAATCGCAAAATGGTCTCGTTCCAGTACGAACGAGGGTTTGGCAGGATTGGGTTTTCGTGAATCTCAGCGGCGATGCACCAGACTTTGAAGATTATGCTGCGTCCCTGATAGCACGGCTGGAAGGAATTGATTTCTGTAAACTTACGCATATTGGCACCCTCGACTTCGGAGTGATCGACACCAATTGGAAACTGATCATGGAGAACTTTATTGAGCCCTACCATGTGCAGGTCGTCCATTCCTCGACCACCGATCAGCCATTGAAAGATCACTACACAATCGTAGACGGCAATTGCCTTGGCAGCGCGGTAGACTTGGCAGAGGAATCGGGTACTTCAGGATCGCTTGGCGTCAGTTCGCGCTACCTAACACTTTATCCCAACTTCATTCTTGGTCGTTACTTCCCTGACCAAATGGGCGTCTATCTGAACATCCCCATTGGACCCAATCAGATGATGCAAAAACGGTACCTGTATACAACCGAGGGGCAAAACCTGTCGGAGGATGAAGTAGATAGCCTGAAAAACCTCTGGTGGGATGTTCACAAAGAAGATCACGAAATGGTTGAGCGCATGTGGCGCGGACGCGCATCGAAATTTGCAGCTGACGGTGGAGTTCTATCGCCGGTCTGGGAAGACAGCGTTCGCGCGTTTCAAGAAATGATCGTGGCCGATGTCACGAAATCAAAAGGAGCGTGACAATTGACCGGAATCACTAGCGGCTTTCGTCTTGCACATACAATGCTGCGGGTTATGAATACCGATAAATCGCTTGAGTTCTACTGCGGCATACTGGGTATGAAGGTGCAACGACGCACCGATTACCCCGAGGGAAAGTTCACCAATACCTTCATCGGATATGGTCCGGAAGCAGAGTTTCCCTGTTTGGAACTCACCTGCAATTGGGACCAGATCGAGCCTTACGAAAAGGGCAACGGCTGGGGCCACATCTGCATTGAGACACCAGACGTCTACAAGGCTTGCGATGACCTTGCGGCGGCAGGGGTAAAGATCACTCGTCCACCAGGGCCGATGAAGAACGGCACTCGAGTCATTGCATTCTGTGAAGATCCTGATGGTTACAAGGTTGAACTCAATGAAAGCATTACAAAACATCTGGCTGCGGAGGTAACTTGATGGGCGACAAACCACAGTTGATGAAATGGGATATGGTCGAAGACCGCTACAACCAAATCGGCGACAAGGAAAGTGACACCTACATTAAGCCAATGGTCACAAGCGCGTTTTCCAAAAGCATGTGTGGCGGCATCAATGTCCTGAAGAATATCAAAGTGCCGTGGGATCTGACCTGCGATGAGATTATCTACTGCCTCGAAGGTACTTTTCGCCTGGTCTGCGGTGGCGAGGAGTACATCTGCAACCGAGGCGATGTACTCTTCGTTCCGAAAGACAACCACATCTCCTACGAGGCTGATGACCGCTGCGTGATTTTCTATGCCGCCTATCCTCACAACTGGAAACAACTGGCGGGCCTCACCCATGTCCCGGGTATTGACCCCGATGACTTCGTGCCGGGCTGATTCAGCAAACGGAAAGAAAATATGGGCAAGATCTATTTTGAAAGTTTCGCCGAGGCAGTGGACCGCAATCGACCGCGCATTGCCGAGGTAAAGCAAGAACTAGAAAACGCAGGCGTCAAATACGTGATGGCCGCATGGATCGACCTGCACGGCATTCCGAAGACCAAGCCTGTGCCGATGAGCGATTTCGAACCACTCTGCCTCGGCAAGGGGCCGCAATTCGCGGTGCATTCGATTTCTTACGTTCCCGAACTTAGCCCGGCAGACAGTGACCAGGTCGTCGTGCCCGATCTCGATGCCGTGTACATCTGCCCATGGGACAAAGAAACCGCAATCATATTTGCCGATTTGTACTGGGAAGACGCGCCCTATAATGTCTGTCCCCGTCAAGCGCTGAAACGCGCGATGCAAGAAGCCGCGACAGAAGGGTACTCAGGATTTGCCGGTGTTGAACCTGAATTCATCGTCATGGCCTATGACGAAGAGGGGCGACCGGTGAAAGCTTTCGACGACGATCCGGCCGTCGGCGTTCGACCACGCCGACAAGCGTTTGGCTATGATGTCGAGTATTCCATCGATTCAATGCCATTTCTCAAAGAGATGATCGATATCATCGAAGGCCTCGGATGGAACCTGCACGACGTCGTGGCTGAGGGTGCGTACTCCCAATTCGAACTTGATTTCCACTACACTAACATGCTCGAGATGTCCGACAGGCTCGTCTTCTTGCGTATTGTATTAAAGGAGATCGCCAAGCAGCACGGAATGTTTGTTACCTTCATGCCGAAGCCCACCGTGGGCGATTGGCGCTCAGGTGCACATATCAATATTTCCATGCAACACGAAAGCCGCCCGGGTCAGAACATTTTCGAGACCGAAGACGGCAGCGACTGGACCAACGAAAGCCGCTGGGCCGTCGGGGGGCTAATGGCCCACGCCGAGGCGCTAGCAGCGATCACCTGTCCAACTGTCAATTCCTATAATGGACTGGTGCCGCGGGTTGGTGGTTTCGAAGGTGGCACCGTAACCTGGGCACCTACGAACATTACTTACGGCTATAACAATCGCTCTGCCCAATTCCGCCTGCCACAAAGCCGCCACTGCATTGAGAACCGCGCCGCTGACATGACAATGAACGTTTACTTGGCAATGGCGATGACGCTGTCTTGTGCAGTCGAGGGGATCAAAGGAAAAATCGATCCAGGGGCCCCTACCGATTTCGATCTCTATGACAAAACGGAATCTGAACTCGCCGACCTTGGCATTCGACGTCTGCCACGCACGCTGTTCAATGCGATTGAGGCACTCAAGACAGATGAGATCGCTGAGCGAGTTATGGGTCCAGTCATGCGAAAATCTTACATCGAGTATAAAAACGACGAATGGGAGAGATATCATCAGGCCGTGACGGATTGGGAGGTGCAGGAATACCTGCGCCTTTACTAAAATGGGTCACAAGACGTTCCATTTGGGCGACCTGCCACTGACGGGAAGTGGCACTCTGCGTGATGCGCAGCTTGCCTATCAAACGTATGGTGAGCTTTCGCCCAAAGGCGACAACGTGATTGTAATGCCGACCTTCTACACCGGTTCCCACAAGCGCAACGAAGGTTTCTTCGGTGCAGAGCGCGCACTAGACCCAGCGCGACATTATATTATCTCTATCAATCTGTTCGGCGGGGGACTATCAACATCGCCCAGCAATTCGTCCGCACAGCAAGGCGCAGCTATCCCGGCAGTCTCGTTTCAGGACAACATCCGTGCTCAGCATATCTTGCTGACGCAGGAATTGGGCATAAAGCAGATCGCTTTGGTCCTAGGGTGGTCCATGGCGGGATGCCAAGCTTACCACTGGGCAGTGCAGTATCCGGACATGGTGCGCGCGATTTTGCCCTTCTGTGCTTGTGCAAAAACTTCGCCTCATAATTTTGTGTTTCTCGAAGGCGTCAAGGCGGCGCTTTGCGCTGATCCGGTTTGGAACAAGGGGCGTTATACGGAACAACCTACTGAAGGTTTAAAGGCTTTTGGGCGCGTCTACGCAGGTTGGGCATTTTCCCAAGCTTTTTATCGCAACGGACTCTACCGAGATATCGGCTACGAAAGCATAGGTAAATTGCTGGACGATTGGGCGGAAGACCATGCAACGAACTGGGACGCAAACGACCTTCTTTGCAAACTCGCAACGTGGCAGTTTGGTGACGTCAGCGCCGGACCAGAATTCAAGGGCGACTTAAAGGCAGCGCTTGGTTCGATCCGTGCGCGCACGATATTGATGCCATGCAACCAGGACCTTTATTTCCCACCGGAGGACAACGCGATCGAGGCCGAGCTGATCCCGCGTGCAGATCTACGACCCGTGACATCGGACTTCGGGCATTGTGCCGCCAACCCAGGCAACGACGCCTATTTCCAAAGAATGCTTGACGAAAGTGTCTCGGATTTATTGGCTGCGTAGCCTTAAACCGGTCATTCGGACAATCCGCAGAAAATCCGCTTTGGGGTCAATAAAGCCATCTGAATAAGGTAGTCGAATGTTCCCACTAAACCCGAAGTAGGCCTGGTCTCGACCTGTAAGGGCTAATGCAAGTTAAAAAACTAACAGAAGATCGAATCCGTTATTGTTCAACATGGCCGACGGATGATTAAGCCGTGACTAGACACTTTAGCTCAAGATTGAATCAGTTCGAAGCCGCGGCTTTCTCCATTGCTCTTGCAGCTAGATTTCTGTCCCCGAGTTCCTCGGTCATTTCAAAAACCATTCGCGTTACCCGCCATTCTCCTTCTAGGCAGCCGACTCATAAAACTCGATCCACAATCGTATCGAGGCCAGTTTGATCATGGCCATGAAGTTGCGTGACGTTTTCTCGTACCGGGTTGCGATACGTCGGAATG
>NZ_JBXWRL010000076.1:0-13756 GCF_059612885.1 Ruegeria sp. YKSD179
GTATCGAGAGCACGCCAATACTCTGATCCAAACCTGGTTCATTGACCCCGCGACGCGAATGAACCCGAATCTAGTTTACGCGCAGGTCAGACGGGGTCACAACGGCGACCGTGGATCTGAAAACGGTCTAATTGAAACTAAGGATTTTTATTTTTTCCTTGATGCTGTGCGTTTGCTGGAAGACGATGAGCTTTCCGAAGGCGTGAGGAAATGGTGTTTAGCGTTTCTTGAGTGGTTTAAGACCAGCAAACAGGGAATGTTGGAATCCAAGCACAAAAACAACCACGGGACTTGCTTCGATCTACAAGCTGCGGCCCTAGCTGCATTTGTCGGGGACACCGCTACATTGCAAGAAGTGAATTTGCGTGCACAGGCACGCATTCTTGGGACAATTACTTCGAACGGTGAACAACCGCATGAAATGACCCGAACGTTGACGCAGCACTATTGTGCGTTCAACCTTCAAAGCTGGATTAATTTATTCGATTTGCTAGAAGGAGTCGGATTGCGCCCGTGGAGCAGCGACGCGGCGGACAGGTTGATCCAAGCCATGCGGCTGCTTTTGAACCAGTCGAAGAACGGCTGGCGGTACCAGCAGAAAGAGCCGTTTGATATGGCGCGACTTGCCCCCATTGATGACGCACTGTGCCGAAGAACCGGGCAAAGTCTCTTGGAAACTGATGACGCATCCGCGTGTTTCAATCCTCATGATGGCATTGCTCCTTTTTGGAGGCTGACTCGCAGTGGATCACCGCACTAGTTTATGTCGGCTATCGTTGTAACGGTTTGGTTTTCCTTGAGTCGAGCGCAGACGTTCTTACTCAATCTGTTGTTGCAAGTTTCAAAATGATCTGGATGATCGTCGCCACCAGGGCCGGAAGTTCCGGTCAACCGTGCAAAAGCACGGACTAACAAAAGTGGGAGATAATATGTCTTTTAAATCTTTGATGGTCGCCGTAAGCGCGACTGCGATGATTGCTGCCGGTGCCTCGGCCGAAACGCTGCGTTGGGCACGGGCAGGGGATTCGCTGACCTTGGACCCGCATGCGCAGAACGAAGGGCCTACTTCGGCAATGGCGCATCAGATCATGGAAACGCTGGTAATGCGCGACCACTCTGGTGCACTTGTCCCGTCGCTTGCAACTGAGTGGGCCCCGTCCGAAGAAAACCCGAACGTCTGGGTTTTCAAACTGCGCGAGGGAGTAACTTTTCACGATGGTGCGGAATTTGACAGCGAAGACGTCGTATTTTCGCTGAACCGGGCGATGACGCCGGATTCTGATTACAAGGAATTGTTAGCCTCTGTCAAAGAGGTCCGGGCGCCGGACAAATATACGGTCGAGATCGAAACCAATGGTCCGAACCCTATCATGCCTAACAACCTGACGAACATGTTCATGATGGATAAGGCTTGGGCCGAGGCCAATAACGCGGTCAAGGTTCAGGATTACGAAGGTGGCGAAGACACATTTGCGGCCAAGAATGCAAACGGAACGGGCCCTTACAAGCTGGTTAGCCGCGAGCCGGATGTGAAAACGGTTTTGACGGCCAACGAAAATTATTGGGGAAAAGACGAGTTCCCATTGCAAGTGAGCGAGATCATCTACACCCCAATTCAGAACGCGGCAACGCGCGTTGCCGCGCTGCTGTCAGGTGAAGTGGACTTTATTCAGGATGTTCCCGTTCAGGACCTTGAGCGTGTCGCCGGAACGGATGGTCTGGATGTGCGCACTGCGCCTCAGAACCGTGTAATTTTCTTTGGAATGAACATGGGGGATGCAGATCTGGGTTCGGACAATATTGATGGAAAGAACCCGCTGTCAGATGTCCGAGTTCGCCAGGCGATGTCCAAAGCGATCAATCGCGATGCGATTAAGCAAGTCGTTATGCGCGGCCAATCTGCACCCGCGGGAATGATCTCGCCACCGTTTGTGAACGGTTGGGACGCTGATATGGACGCCTCTTCCTCGACCGATCTTGAGGGAGCCAAAGCGCTGATGGCGGAAGCCGGCTATCCGGACGGCTTCACCTTGACTTTGAACTGCCCAAACGACCGTTACATCAATGATGAGGCGATCTGTCAGGCTGCAGTTGGCATGCTAGCACAGATCGGCATCACCGTGAATCTGGATGCCAAGCCAAAGGCGCAACACTTCCCGTTGATCAACAATCTGGAAACAGATTTCTACATGCTGGGTTGGGGCGTTCCGACTTATGACTCTGAATACATTTTCAACTTCCTGGTTCATACCAAGGGTGAAAAATACGGTTCGTGGAATGGCACGCGCTATAGCAACCCAGAGTTGGACGCCAAGATCGTGTCGCTTGCCTCGGAGACTGATCTGCCTGCACGGGATCAACAGATTGCGGACATCTGGAAGGTTGTCCAGGACGAGCAATTGTACATCCCGATACACCATCAGGTTCTCAATTGGGGCATGAAATCCAACGTAGGGACCGTTGTCGAGCCTGAAGATTCTCCGAAAATCAAATACTTCACGATGAAATAATATCGCTTAAAAAGCAGACGGGCAGGGCGCGGTTTCGCGCCCTGTTTTATTTTGTTGGTTTTTTGATGGTTCACAGCCGCGTGAGGCGATAAAGAGATTTGCTTTACGAGTTCAAAAAAATCAAGAAACTTTAAAAGAACAGGGAGTATTCGTCATGATCCTCAGAAACAGTGCCATTTGTCTGGCTATGCTTGTCGCAGGGGCTGTACAAGCCGCGGAATTTAAGTGGGCGTCGACTACCGATCCACAGACGATGGACCCGCATGCGGTTAACTCAGCCCCAGTCTTAGGTTTTCTGAATAATGTTTATGAAGGTCTGGTCCGCCGTGGCAAAGACATGCGCGTGGAACCGGCACTGGCGGTCAGCTGGGAACCTATTGGGGATGGCGAAGGCTGGCGTTTCAATTTGCGCGAAGGTGTCACTTTTCATGACGGCAGTGAGTTCAACGCGCAAGACGTCTTGTTCAGTTATCAGCGTGCGTCTGGTGAAGCTGCCGATACGCGCAGTTGGTTCGCACCGGTCAGCGAAGTGAACGTTGTTGATGATTATACGATCGATTTTATGATGACCGCGCCCAATCCGCTGTTTCCTTCTTCGATTGCGAATTGGATGATCATGGACCAGGGTTGGGCCGAAGCAAATGATGCATCAGTGCCTGACAAGGAAACGGGGAATTACGCAACCCTGAACGCAAACGGCACCGGAGCTTTCAAATTGACTGCTCGGGAACCGGGCTTGCGCACCGTTTTGGAGCCTTTCGAAGGTTGGTGGGATAATGCTGAGCATAATATTACCGTCGCCGAGTTTAATCCTATACAAAACCCGGCTACCGCAGTGGCGGCGTTGCTGTCCGGCGATGTGGACATGATCAACCCGGTCCCTATTCAGGACGTGGCCCGATTACAGGGCAACGCTGATGTCGAAGTTATCCAAGGGATCGAAGCAAGGGTTATCATGTTGGGCTTTGATCATGAAGCTGAGGCACTGAAGTACACGGATGATGCAGGACAGCCGAACCCTTTCCGTGACGTTCGTGTTCGTCAAGCAGTGGCTAAAGCGGTCAATGTCGACGCAATTCTGGCTACAATCATGCGTGGGAGTGCCGAGGCGGCATCGCAATTGGTGAGCCCTGCGATGAGTGGGTATTCTCGGACAAACACTGACCGCCCCACATTTGACATTGAAGCGGCAAAGGCGCTGCTGGCAGAGGCGGGCTATGCGGATGGTTTCTCATTTGGCCTGAAATGCCCAAATGACCGCTACCTCAATGACGAAGCAGTTTGTCAGGCCGTCGTGAGTATGCTGGCTCAAATCGGGGTGACTGCCGAACTGGATGCGATGCCTGTACGCAACTATTGGCCCGAGTTGCGCGAGGATAACTACGATATGTACCTTCTGGGCTGGAGTCCCGGAACGTTTGACGCCGAACACCCTGTTCGTTTTCTTGTCGCAACCCCGAACGAGGAAAAAAAGTTGGGCAGCTGGAATTTCGGTGGGTTCTCGAATGCGCGCGTAGATGAGTTGCTGCCCTTGATCCAGTCAGAGTTGGATCAGAACAAACGCCAGGCGATGCTGGATGAGGTAGCCAAGATCATTCAGGACGAGCATGTTTATGTGCCAATGTATGTCCAACCATTGGTTTGGGGTACTCGCAGCAATGTTGATCTAACGCAGCGCCCGGACAATTTCTTCCTCTTGCGTTGGGTTACGGTGAACTGACCTGATGGGTATGATGATTGACGGGGTCTATCATGTTGACGACCCCGCACCGGATTCGCGGCTTGATGGAGAGTTCCGCCGTCATGCCTCAACAATTCGTAACCTTCTTCCAGAGGGTGATTTGGAGCCGGGGCGTTTTCATCTTTACGCGGCTTGGAATTGTCCGTGGGCGCACCGCGTTTTGCTGGTGCGGGCCATCAAAGGATTAGAGAGTCTGGTATCTGTATCCTACGCCAAACCGCGACGAACACACGAAGGCTGGGTATTCGATCCGGACGGGCCTTATTCAGATGGGCTGTTTAGGGTCACGGCATTGCACGAGGTCTATTCTCGGGTAAATCCCCGCTATACCGGGAGGATAACCGTCCCGTTGCTCTGGGACCAGGTCAAGAACCGCCCGGTTTCAAACGAATCTGCCGATCTGGTCCGAATGCTAGGGACTTTACCTGACCATGGACCAAACCTTGCTCCGCAAGAAAAACTGCCCGAGATCGATGCCTGGAACTCAAAAATATATCCTCGTCTGAACAATGGCGTTTACCGCGCAGGCTTTGCACGTACGCAAGAGGCTTATGAAACGGCATGCCGTGACGTATTCGAAATGCTTGACGAGATCGAGGATCACTTATCCAGCAACCGGTATCTTTGCGGAGGTGCTATTACCGAGGCGGACCTGCGACTTTTCCCAACTCTGGCACGCTTTGACGTGGCCTATCATTATGCATTTCGGTGCAATATTCGGCGTTTGATTGATTTCCCAAACCTTTGGGGTTACGCCCGCGACCTCTATGCCCTGCCCGAAATTAAAGGCACAGTGGCTTTCGAAGTATACAAAACCGGTTATTTTTCACCGTCTGAGTTGCGCAATCCGCTTGGTCTTGTTCCCTTGGGTCCTGACGTGGATTGGGAAACACCGCACAATCGCGAAAATAGTCCTGCCGTGACATCTTGACCGTCCAGACAGGGAAGGCATAGACAGGCGGACCAACAGGGAAAAAAGAATGTTCGCATATATCGTCCGTAGGATGTTTCAGTCCGTGATCGTGCTTTTGGTCGTGGGGCTTGTCGCATTCTCGATGTTCCGATTTGTCGGAGATCCGATCGACAACATGCTGGGGCAGGAGCGCACGCAAGCTGATATTGACAGGTTGCGGACCGAATTGGGTTTGGATCAACCCTTTCCGGTGCAGTATTTCAAGTTTCTGCAAGGCGCAGTTCAGGGTAATTTCGGGGTGTCTTACCGGCAAGGGCGTCCAGTTTCTACAATTATAGCCGAGCGTGCTCCTGCAACCTTGGAACTGGCTTTTGTTTCCGGTTTTCTAGCCATCACATTAGGAATTGCGCTGGGTGTTTTCACTGCTATCCGGCGACAAGGAATAGCTGCGAATGTGATCATGACCGTCAGTTTGATAGGAGTGTCGTTGCCGACTTTCCTGATCGGGATATTGTTAATTTATATCTTCTCGGTCGAGTTGGACCTGCTGCCCAGTTTTGGGAGGGGCGAGACGGTTATGATTGGTAACTGGTCAACAGGGTTCTTAACGGCTTCGGGACTTAAGGCACTGATTTTACCTGCGATTACACTCGGCCTTTATCAAATGACCCTGATAATGCGGCTGGTTCGATCCGAGATGCTTGAGGTTTTGCGCGCTGACTATGTGCGCTTCGCGCGGGCGCGTGGACTGTCGGACCGAGTGATCAATTTCCGCCATGCGTTGAAGAATACATTGGTGCCTGTAATCACAATTACGGGGCTTCAGTTAGGCTCGATTATCGCGTTCGCCATCATCACTGAAACTGTGTTTCAATGGCCCGGAGTTGGCCTGTTATTCATCAACGCGATCCAGTTTGTCGACATACCTGTTATGGCGGCATACCTGATGTTGATCTCGGTGATGTTCGTTACGATCAACCTGATCGTGGATCTTCTGTACTATGCAATTGACCCGCGCCTGCGTGTCGACGCGAGGGCAACATGACCGAAACCGTTGAAACACCACAAACTGCTCCGAATTCGCGTTTCGCCAAGTTCTGGGACGGTGATTTTGCATGGTCCTTCCGCCACTCTCCCGTCGCTTTGGTAGCGTCTCTGGTGGTAGTGGTTTTAGTTCTGGCGGCAATTTTCGCACCTTTGATAGCACCTTATAATCCGTTTGATCCGGCCACTTTGAACCTGATGAATGGCTTTACGCCGCCGGGTACGCCCAATGCGTTCACGCAGGAGACTTTTCTGCTGGGTACTGACGATCAGGGCCGAGACGTGTTTTCGACCATTCTGTATGGTTTGCGAATATCGCTGTTTGTTGGAACGGCGGCTGTGGTGCTGGCAATGATTATCGGAGTTATCCTTGGGCTTGTCGCGGCATACTACGGTGGTTGGATCGAGACCTTTATCATGCGGGTGGCCGATGTGCAGTTAACGTTCCCCGCCATTTTGGTTGCCATGCTCATCTTTGGTATCGCAAAGGGTGTTACGCCGCCTGAATATCGCAATGAAATGGCGATTTATGTTCTGATTATTGCAATAGCGCTGTCTGACTGGGTGCAGTTTGCGCGCGTCGTGAGGGGCGCGGCGCTTGTCGAAAAGAACAAAGAATATGTACAGGCCGCGCGTCTGATCGGCCGCGGGTCGCTGCCGATCATGTTCCGCCACATCCTTCCCAACGTTTTAAGTCCAGTTCTGGTGATCGCCACAATATCCTTGGCTCTGGCAATTATCGCAGAAGCTACTTTGAGCTTTCTGGGGGTTGGAGCGCCGCCGACCCAACCCTCGTTGGGAACGTTGATCCGAATAGGGCAGGGTTTTCTGTTCTCAGGTGAATGGTGGATCCTGTTTTTCCCGGCCTGTACACTGCTGGCCCTTGCTCTGTCGGTTAATCTTCTGGGTGACTGGCTTCGCGATGCACTGAACCCGAAATTGCGGTGACTTTAAATGAGCTTACTCAAAATCGAAGACCTCACCGTGGAATTTCCCACTCGGAGAAAGCTGTTCACTGCAGTAAACCATGCAAACCTGTCGGTTAAGCCGGGCGAGATTCACGGGCTGGTTGGTGAATCCGGTGCGGGTAAATCGACAATCGGGGCGGCAGTCATGGGTTTGCTTGAGCGTCCCGGGCGGATTGCCAGTGGAGAGATCAAACTGGGCGGCGAGCAGATCAGCGGTCTGGACGCTGAAGCTATGCGTGGGTTAAGAGGCAAAAAGATTTCGATGATCTTTCAGGATCCGCTAACCTCCCTGAATCCACTTTTTACAGTCCGCGAACAACTTACTGAGACTATTTTGACCCATATCGGCGGGTCCGACGCTGACGCTAATAATCGGGCACGCGATCTTATCGATCGTGTCGGTATACCTGACCCCGACACCAGAATGGATCAATATCCCCATCAGTTTTCTGGAGGAATGCGTCAGAGAGTTGTGATCGCTTTGGCTCTTTGCACCGAGCCAGATGTGATTATTGCAGATGAGCCGACCACAGCGTTGGATGTATCGGTTCAGGCGCAGATTTTGGATTTGATCAAGGAATTGGCACGCGAAAGGCAGGTTGGGGTCATTTTGATTACCCATGACATGGGCGTTATTGCCGACACGACGGACCGGGTAACGGTAATGTATGACGGCAAAGTCGTGGAAAGCGGATTGACTGCACAGGTCATGGGGCAACCAAAGCATGAATATACTAAGTCCTTGATTGCGGCAGTACCACGGCCGACACTGAAATTGCATCGTTTTCCTCAGATTAGCTACGGTGGGCGGGAAACGCGATTTGCCATCGACGACATGGCGCGTCATTGGCCCACTGTTGACAATGACTCATCCAAACCGGTGTTCGAAATTCACAACCTGTCAAAACAGTTTCTTTTGAAACGTGGCTTGTTGCCTTGGGACAGGACTTACTTCACCGCTGTTGACGACGTAAGTTTCGATATTCAGGCAGGTGAGGTTTTTGGACTTGTAGGCGAATCCGGTTCGGGCAAATCCACCGTTGCTCGAATGATTGCCGGTCTTTACCCGGTTGACGGCGGCACGATCAAGTTCAATGGCCAATTGGTCAGTGATCTAAGCAACAAAGCGGTACAAGAAGAGTACCGCAGGCAAATACAGATGATTTTCCAAGACCCTTACTCGTCGTTGAATCCGCGCATGCGCGTTGACGAGATTGTTGCAGAACCGATCCGCCACCATCGCTTGATGGAAGGAAAGGAAATCAACCGCCGCGTTGATGAACTGTTGGATCAGGTGGGGTTGGGCGCGGAAGCTGGATTAAAATACCCACATGAGTTTTCCGGTGGGCAGCGCCAGAGAATTTCGATTGCGCGTGCCCTTGCGACGCAGCCAAGGTTTTTGATCTGCGATGAGCCGACAAGCGCGCTGGACGTATCAATTCAAGCGCAAATTCTGAACATCTTGAAGGACCTGCAGGAATATCTTGGGCTTACCATTCTGTTTATCAGCCACGATTTACCTGTTGTAAGACAAATGTGCGACCGCGTTGCCGTAATGAAACAAGGCCGAATGGTCGAGATTCAGGATACGGATGATCTTTTTGCAAACCCGCACACTGAATATGCGCGGGAGTTGCTGCGCCTTATGCCCAAACTTGATGATTTGTCCACCGATGGCCTTGGACTGGAAAGCTGATCTGGGTCCAAGCTGACCTCACAACCCGGACCCATCGCTTTACCGACCCATTGCAACGCCTTCCCGCCGGGGATCAGCAGCGCCGATCATTTGACCGTCTTTGATTAGAATAGCGTGCAATCCGCTGTTTAGGTCACGCGCGCTGACCTCGTGACCCTTAGCCGTTAATGCGTCGGTGAACGACTCGGCGCTGGTTCCCTGTTCTACATCCAAAGTAGATCCATTCCGGTGGAGGAAATGCCCAGTTTCAATCGCGTCCTGAGGGTCCATATCCCAGTCGAGCACAGCGATTATCGTCTTTGCCACATAATTTATTATTCGGCTGCCGCCTGGAGACCCAACAAGAAAGTATGGTTTTCCATCTTTCATGACGATTGTGGGCGACATCGAGCTGCGCGGACGCTTGCCGCCCTCAACCCGGTTTGCGACCAATCGATCACCATCTTTGGGTGCCCGATCAAAGTCGGTTAACTCGTTATTCAACAAAAAACCTCGTACGAAAACTCGGCTGCCAAAGAATGTTTCAATGGTTGTGGTCATTGACAGGGCGTTTCCATAGCGGTCCAGAATTACAATGTGACTGGTGCCGGGCCGACCGGGGTTTTGTGAAGGTGCTAAGTTTAATGCGGATTCCTGATATGGTGGCTCTCCGGCTTTGCGCTTCTCACTGGCTTTTTCCTGGTCGATAAGCTTGGCACGGTCAGCAAGATAGCTTTTGTCCAACAGCCCTTTTATCGGCACTTCGACATAATCGCTGTCGGCCATGTAAAGGCTGCGGTCGGCATAAGCCAGTTTGGCGGCCTCTGAGTAAGTATGAGCAAACTCGGGTGACCAACCCATGCTCTTGACGTCAAAGTTGTCCAGCATTCCCAGTATCTGACCGACTGTTAGCCCTCCCGAGGTTGGTGGCCCCATTCCGCAAACGTCATAACCGCGATAATCAGCGCAAACCGCGGGGCGAATTTTGACGCGGTAGTCGGCCATGTCTTGCAGGGTGATGTTGTTCTCAACGCTCGAAGTGGCGGCTACGGCCGCCACGATATCTTCGGCGATCGGTCCTGTGTAAAAAGCGTCGGCACCTCGGTCGGCCAACACACGCAGCGTGTTGGCGAACTCAGGGTTTTTAAGCAAAAAGCCAGCTTTAAGTGGGCTACCATCTTGGTTGAAGAAATACTCTTTTGCCTCCGGAAAAACATCCAACGGGAAATTGCGACTCATCGTACTTTGCAACGAATTCGCCATGCGAGGGGACACTTCGAAGCCATTTTCAGCAGTGTCGATAGCCGAAGAAAACAGATCAGACCAAGGTAGTTTGCCATAGAGGTTGTGCGAAATCTCCATCAGGCGAAGAATGCCGGGAACGCCGACCGACTGTCCCCCAGTCGCGGACGGAACGAACGGGATTTTTTCACCATTTTCGTCCAGAAAACGTTCCGGCGTTGCAGAGGCAGGCGCGGTCTCACGTGCATCGAAGGTTACCAGATCACCAGTTGACGCATCCCAATACAGCATGAATGCACCACCCCCGATACCCGAGGATTGCGGTTCAACCAGATTGAGCACCAGCTGGACGGCAATCATCGCATCCGCGGCAGTTCCTCCCTTTTCCAGAATGTCATACCCGGCCTGCACAGCAACTGGGTTTGCCGCAGAAATCATAAACTCGGATCCAATGACAGAATTCTTTTCTGCCCATCCATATCCTTCTTCGGGGGCTGGGTCCTGTGCGAAAGCGAAAGAACCCAAGGTCAGAGTGGACACCAGACCTGAGATGAATAAGGGCCTGATCATGATCTTCTCCTTTTTTTGGAAGCTTGTTTTTAGAAAATTGGGGATTTGCAATCCCATCTTGTTGCTACGGTATCTGGCCTCGGGACGGAACCTGAATTTACGTTGACCGACAGACTTTGCATTTTTGTCGTGAAACCTCAGTATGAGACAGCGAATGCTACTTAGGCACGGCCCAATACCTCGGTTTCACGTCACGCTAAGAAGGTGCACAAGATGTCACACACTGAAGTCCGGGAAGAGGGAATGCGGATTGGCGGAAAGGTCGTTTTCGCCAAAGACAAGGTTCCTGTACATTACCCTTATACCAATGAAGTGATTGGATATGTGCCTGCTGGATCGGTTGAGCACGTGCGTGCGGCATTTGAAGTTGCCGCCCGGTACAAGCCAACATTGGCGCGATACGAGCGGAGTCAAATTTTGCAGCGCGCAGGAGAGCTGATTGGTGAGCGGTACGTATACCTTGCCAAATGGCTGACTCTTGAACTGGGCATCTGTCATCAGCACGCGATTTACGAAACTAAGCGTGCACAGGATGTTTTCCAGTTTGCCGCAGCAGAGGCATTGAAAGATGATGGTGAGGTGTTTTCGTGTGATCTAACTCGGAACGGCCAGACGCGCAAAATCTATACGCAGCGCGAGCCGGTTCGGGCAATTTCCGCAATCACGCCATTTAATCACCCACTGAACATGGTAAGCCACAAAGTCGCGCCTTCTATCGCCACTAACAACTGTATGGTTTGCAAGCCAACGGAGCTGACGCCGTTAACCTGCCTGTCGCTGGCGGATATTCTTTACGAAGCGGGGTTGCCGCCTGAAATGTTTCAGGTGGTTACTGGTTGGCCGCAGGATATTGGCGATGAAATGGTCACTAACAGCAATGTTGACATCGTCACCTTTACTGGTGGCGTGACAGTTGGCAAGCAGATTGCGGCCAAAGGGGTATACAAACGTCTGGCCCTCGAACTGGGCGGAAACGACCCATTGATTGTGCTCAATGACCTTGGTGAAACTGATTTGGACCGTGCGGCGACCATCGCCGTCGCTGGGGCCATTGGAAATTCGGGTCAACGCTGCACAGCTGTTAAGCGTATTTTGGTTCAGCAAAGCGTAGCCGATCGGTTTGTTCCGCTAGTTCTTAAAAAGGCCAAGGCGATCAGATTTGGCGACCCGCAGGACCCAGAAACCCAACTGGGTTGTGTAATCCATGACAAAGCAGCCGAATTGTTTGAGAATCGTGTCTTTCAAGCCGAAAAAGAGGGCGCCGAAATCCTTTATCATCCCGGGCGCCAAGGTGCGCTTTTGCCTCCAATCGTAGTCGACAATGTGCCTCTGAACTGCGAACTGATCGTGGAGGAAACCTTTGGTCCGATTGTGCCTATCCTCCGGGTGTCGGACGACGATGACGAGGTGATGCGTATTTCGAACGCAACAGCCTATGGGCTGTCCTCTGGTGTTTGCACCAACGACCTAAACCGGGCAATCGCTTTCATTAACGGTTTGAATGTAGGTTCATGCAACATTTGGGAACAGCCCGGGTACCGGATAGAAATTTCCCCGTTTGGCGGTATCAAGAACAGCGGTAACGGGGTCAAAGAAGGCGTTATCGAAGCTATGAAGTTTTTCACTAATCTTAAAACGTACTCGCTGCCCTGGGTGACTTAGCGAAGGGCCCAAAACGTGGCCAAGTCGTTCGGATAATCGGTAGGCACAATCAAAATATTGTTGAATAGTTTTCTCAAGGCGAAGACAAAGAGTGGCGTATATTGTTCCAAACAATATGAAAGGTCGGAGCCATGGCAAACATCACGGCAGAAATCCTGTCCTTGGATCAAATTAGAGAGATTGCCATAACCGTGCTTACTGCCGCTGGAATGGATGCGAACGGCGGATCCTTGATTGCCAACATTGTCACCCAGTCGGAACGCGATGGTTTGCGCAGCCACGGTTTGCGGATGTTGCCGTTCTATGTTCAGAGTTTTCAATCCGGCTATGCCAACCCGGTCGCCAGACCATTAATCGAACGGATCGCTCCGGGTGTTCTTCGAGGCGATGGCGACAACGGGTACTACCAAATTGCTGCTGCATTAGCGCAAGACGATCTGGCCGGAATTGCTCAAGAAAATGGGATAGCTGCGTTTACTTGCGCGAACTGTCACCATCTGGCTGCGCTTCGTTTCGATACCGAGTCATTTGCTGAAGCGGGTTTGATCGCCTTGATGATGGTGAATTCGCTTTCCATGGTAGTGCCTCAGGGGGGTGTGCGTCCGGTTTTTGGAACCAACCCGATGTCCTTTGCATGTCCGAGGAAAGGCATGGCTCCAGTGGTTTGGGATCAGGCCTCATCAATGATGGCATTGATGGATATCAAATTGGCTGCGGCTGAAGGGCGTGACCTGCCAAGGGCGGCTGGGTTGGATAGCACTGGACAACCTAGCACCGATCCGAAGGCAATTTTAGAAACTTGCAGCCTTTTGCCGTTTGGAGAACACAAGGGGGCTGCAATCGCCTTTCTGGTTGAGGTTCTGGGTGCAGCCTTGGCGGGAGGAGCCTTGTCAGTGGACAATGCAGACCGGGATGCGCATGGAGCCTTGAACATCAAGGGTGGCTCGACACTGATTGTCATTGATCCGGCACGGTTTGGGAATGCTTCTTTTGACGACTACCTTACGCGCATTTGCGCCGAGATTGAGGGAAATGGCGATGCACGCGTCCCAGGTGACGGTCGGTTGAAGCATCGTGCAGCTGCAGACTCTGACGGGGTTGCAGTTAGTGCCGAGTTGATTTCCCAGTTACGCAACATTCACTAGTCACAGGCGAAACTGGGAATTTCTGAAGTCTTTGTTTTGTGCGGTCCCGACAAATTTCAAAGGTCAAATGATTTTGAAAATTTTCAGTGCCGAAAAAACCGAGCGTTGAAATCGCTGAAAATAAGGTGAGATCGGACGAGGAGCTTTGTTGCGAGTTTTAATCACTGTCTTGCGGTTATTGCGCGAAACCGGTGTTTACAACCGTCCCTGCAAAATTTGGATCTTGTCTGTTCTGGCGCAAAATACTGATGCGCATTTGGTTTACGTCCGATCTGGAAGGTCGCTG
>NZ_JBXWRL010000077.1:0-13944 GCF_059612885.1 Ruegeria sp. YKSD179
TGTACGTGATGCGCGCCGGGACATCTCTGAAAGTCGATCTGAAGGCCCATAAGCGATTTGTTAGAACTGGCCTGTAAAGCGGACAATCAGACAAGTTGCATCGAATGTCCGAGAAGAGGCTTCGTATATATCGAAAATCTAAGCGTCGCTAGGGCTCACAACTTGAACTTGCCGGGGAAAAGGCCGCACAAAAATCTTCGGATAAGTTTAACAGAGCGCCGTCGCGAAAAGCCCTGCATATCTGTAAGATAATTCACCCACATACCCTCCATCAAAGCCAGCGTTCCACTAGTGGCATCGTCCACCAAGTTTGCGTTACGCCCGTTTTGTTGGGCTATTTCCGAGAATGCAAGCCGCAAGGTCTCGACAAGTCTGTGATCTTGAGTGCTGCTGTAGCGGGCAATGCCTGGGTTTGAGCTCGCGATGCCCCGGAATGCATGCCAGATTTTTGTACTTCTTGGATTGAGCAGAGCTTCGGACAGATCCGCCTCGATCACAGCCATCACTCGGTCTTCGGGCGACGCATCCGGGCCCAGATCGGTCATTCTGTCCATCTCGGAATAATATTGGGCACTGAAATGCTGGGCCGCTGCCGTCAGCAAATTATCCTTCCCCCCGAAATGCAAATGGATCATTCCGCGTGATAAACCAGAACGCTCGCAGATGCGGCTGACCGTGGTATCGGTAACTCCAATATCCGCGATAGTGTCCAGAGTCGCCTTGATCAGAAGCTGCTTTTTGGCCTCCGGATCACGCTTCGAACCACGCTTTCTTCCTTTTAAGCTTTCCACTTTATCCAATAATTCCATCTGCTTGGTGGTATCCCGCAGGTCTATCTCACAGGAAGATTGACACGAAAGACCGTTCTGGCGCAACATTTAATGGACGATCGTCCATTAGTGACTCGTGAAAATCGAGAAGGGAGGTGGGGTGATCTTTCGTAGCGAAGCATCCCGGGGCTATACCCTCAGCGCACCGGCCACCGCTTATGTGGGCTTTCTGGTGGCGGCTCCATTGTTGATCCTGATCGCCTATTCGTTCTGGACGCAAACCTACGTAACACTCGAAAAGACGCCGACGCTCAAAAACTATAGCGACGCGTTTGCTGATCCTCTGGTTCGACACCTAATGCTAAGGTCGATCTGGATTGCAGGGGTGGTCACTGTCGCAACCGTCGCACTGGCTTATCCTATCGCCTATTTCATTGCGATGAAGGCACGGAAAAAGACCATCTGGCTTCTGCTCATCACTATTCCGTTCTGGTCCAGCTATCTCCTGCGCGTATTCGCCTGGAAACTCATCCTTGGGTTCAACGGTGTAATGAATTCTGCACTGCTGATGCTTGGTCTGATCGACGAACCGCTCGACTTCCTTCTCTACAATGAATTTGCAGTCGTGCTGACGCTTGCTCATGCCTGGGCACCATTTGCGATCCTGCCGATCTATGTTTCATTGCAGAAAATCGATCCAAGCCTGTTGGAAGCAGCCACCGACCTCGGCAACAGCCCTTTTCAACGCTTCGTGCGGGTGACGCTGCCGCTGACTATCCCAGGGATCATTGCTGCTTGCCTGATCATCTTTATCCCGACTGTAGGCGATTATGTAACGCCAGCACTGGTCGGCGGGTCGGACGGGAAGATGATCGCCAACCTTATTCAGGTGCAGTTCGGGGCCGCCAACAACTGGCCACTCGGCGCCACACTGTCACTGATCGCGATGCTGTCGGTTGGCTTTGTCGCCATAGTGTTCGTCATTACCGCCACCCGGCTTGGGAGGCGGATCAGATGAGACGTCCTTCGACCCTGACAGCCTACGCTTTTCTGTATTTGGTTTTTCTTTACCTGCCGGTTCTTTTTCTGCCCTTGTTTTCGTTCAACAGCGGCACAATCGTTGCCTTTCCGATCAAAGGCTGGACGCTGGACTGGTATCGGAAGCTTGGCGAGCAGGATACCTTGATCCAGGCCCTTTGGAATTCGCTTGGCGTTGGCACCGTCGTCGCACTTTTTTCTACCGCCATGGGATTGTTCGCTGCCCGAGCCTTTGTTAGGTACCGGTTTCGGGGTCAACGCGCTGCAGAAGGTCTGGTGATGCTGCCTTTGGTTATACCGGGCATTATCGTGGCTTCTTCAATGTTGGTTCTGTTTCTGTTTATCGGTCTCAAGCCGTCTTTGCTGACCGTCGTTCTGGGCCATACGTTTCTTGCGCTGCCGTTTTCCGTCTCGATCCTGAAGTCTGCGTTTGATGACTTCGATGCGTCGCTGGAGGAAGCATCTTACGATCTGGGCGTCGGCGTGTTCGACACTTTCCGCCGCGTGACGCTACCGGTCGTTTCCCCGGGTATCGTAGCCAGCTTGCTGGTCACGTTCACAGTCAGCTTCGACGAATTCGTCCTCGCCTTTTTTCTGTCCGGCAACCAGCCAACTTTGCCGGTTTATATCTGGAGCCAAATCCGTTTTCCCGCCAAGCTTCCCAATGTGCTGGCGCTAGGCTCCATCTTGCTGCTCACTTCGGTTCTACTTCTGGTGCTTGCCGAGTATTTCCGCCGCCGCTCATCCGCATCAGAGGTCCGATGACAGTCAGAAACATCATAGAACTCAGGGGCGTTGAAAAGCGCTATGGCCCATTCCTGGCGGCTAGCGGGATCAATCTTGATCTCAAAGAAGGTGAGTTTTTCTCACTCCTCGGTCCATCGGGATGTGGCAAGACCACGGTATTGCGGATGATCGCGGGATTCCAGGAGCCAACCAAAGGCACCGTGCTGATCGACGGCCATGATATGGAAGGTGTGCCTGCCAACAACCGTCCGACTAACATGGTATTTCAGAGCTACGCTATATTCCCGCACCTGAATGTTGGAAACAACGTGGCCTATGGATTGCGCGGCAAGGCCCCCAAGGCTGAGATCGACCAGCGCGTAGCCGAAGCCCTAGAAATGGTGGAGCTGGGCGGTCTTGAGGATCGCGGCGCAAGTGAGCTGTCAGGGGGGCAGCGGCAAAGGGTGGCGCTCGCCCGTGCGCTGATCATGCGACCCAAAGTGTTGTTGCTGGATGAGCCTTTGTCGGCTCTTGACAAGAAACTGCGCGAGCAGATGCAGTTTGAAATGCGTAACCTGCAGCAATCGCTAGGCATCACCTTTGTGATGGTCACACACGACCAATACGAGGCGATGACAATGTCCGACCGCATCGGCGTGATGTTCAATGGGCGGCTTAAGCAGGTGGATACGCCAACTACGCTTTACGCGCGGCCCTGCGATCAGCAGGTTGCCAGTTTCATCGGTGAGATGAACATTTTGCCAGCTCAGTTGCTGGAAGAAAGTGGCGGTACGCTTTCAATCGACGCGAAGGCCTTTGGTCAAATGGAGATTGAAAGGAATCCCAACGTCGCGACCAACGCCAGAGATATGAACATCGGCATTCGGCCAGAACAATTGGAAATCACCGCTGAAAAACCCGAGAACTATCCATCAACTGTTCAAGGCACGGTCAGCAATGTTGCATTCTACGGTGAGAATATTCACTACCACATTCAGGTTGCGGGAACCGACAAGCCGATCTCGGTCTCGGTTCCAAACTATTTTCACACGGTTGATTTCAATCGCGGCGACGCAGTTTGGCTGGGGCTTCAGGAAGCCAGTGTGATCGATCTTGGTTCCAACACAGAATAAATCAATGGGAGGATAAAATGAAACTTCAAGGAATAGCGGCCTTCGCATGTGCGACGGCTATAAGTACAGGAAGCGCCAGTGCCGGTGGAGCTGATCTAACGGTGTTTGACTGGTCGGGATATGAAGACCCGGGCTTTTTTGCCAGCTACATGGAAAAATACGGGAATGAGGCGCCAAGCTATTCTTATTTTGGAAGTCAGGAAGAAGCCTTTACGAAACTGAGTTCGGGTTTCACGGCTGATTTAGCGCATCCTTGTTCCGACGCAGTCCGGAAATGGGTCGCAGCCGATCTGATTCAGCCGCTGGACGAAAGCAAACTGACCAATTGGGCCGATGTACTGCCCGAAATCAAGGAAGTCGACGCCATCGTTCTGGACGGCAAGCTTTATATGTTGCCGTTCGAGTGGGGAAATACCGGTCTTATCTATCGCACCGACAAAATCTCTAATGACGATATCTCGCTGCAATTGCTGGCGGACCCGGCCTATGCAGGTAAGATCGCCATCCCGGATGCCGCGTCATCTGCATATGCCCTGGCTGCGCTGGCCACTGGAAACGCGGATGACTACACCAATCTGAGCGAAGAGCAATTCAAGGAAGCATCTGATTTCCTGCGCTCGATACACCCGAACATGCGCTTTTACTGGTCCGATGCAGGTCAGTTTGACCAGGCCATGACCAGCGGTGAGATCGAAATGGGTTGGGCCTGGAACCAGTCAGAACTGAACCTGATCTGGAACGAGGTGCCCGCAGCTATGATGCGAGACGTCGACAAAGGTATCGCGACCTGGGCGTGCGGCTATGTGCATCTGAAATCATCCACGACACCGGTCGATCAGGTATATGATCTGTTGAACGCGCTTACTGACCCGGCCAGCGGTCAGTATATCATCGACAACTGGGGGTACCCACATTCCAACGCAAAAGCGTTCGAAGTTGCCGATCAGGCCAACATCGAAGCCTATGGTTTCTCCGATCCAAAAAGCTTTTTCGAAGGCAGCTTGTTCTTTGATGCGGTCAACCCCGAGCTTGAGGCAAAAATGCTGGCGGAGTTCGAACGGATCAAAGCCGGCTTCTAATACAACCACATTTCCGGGGTCGTTGGGCTCCGGATCCCAAATACAGGAAAACGCGTGAACATGTTGGACGCGAACCCATATTCTATGCTCTTGGAACCGGTTCAGATCGGGCCAGTCACAGCCAGGAACCGCTTCTATCAAGTGCCTCATTGCACTGGGCTGGGACACCTCCGGCCACGGGCAGATGCTGCCGTCCGTGGGATGAAAGCAGAAGGCGGTTGGGCGGTAGTTTCCAATCAGGAGACCGAGATTCACCCGACCTCTGACCTGTCTCCTTTTGCCGAAGGGCGGTTGTGGGACGGGCGCGATGTGCCCGCGTTGCGGCTGATGACGGATGCGGTACATGCACATGGTGCACTGGCGGCAATCCAGCTGGTTCACAATGGCAATCATGCGCAAAACCTGTTGACCCGCGCTCCAGTTCTTGCACCTTCCGAGATGTCCGTCGACACGACGCATCCCAAGCAGGCGCAGGCTATGGATAAGGCCGATATTCGGGAATTCCGCCGTTGGCACCGCGAAGCTGCCTTGCGCGCGAAAGACGCCGGATTTGACATCATTTACGTCTATGCCGGACACAACATGACTTTGGCGCAACATTTCATGCTGCCGCATATGAACCAGCGTAGCGATGAATATGGTGGGTCGCTCGAAAATCGTGTGCGTCTGACACGTGAACTGCTGGAAGATACCCACGAAACCGTAGGCGACAGCTGCGCCGTGGCATTTCGCTTTGCCATTGATGAGATGATGGGTACCGGGGGCATGCAGGCCACAGAAGAAGGCCGCGCCGTTGTCGAGCTGTTGGCCAACCTTCCTGACCTATGGGATGTTAATGTGGCCGACTGGTCCAATGACAGCGCCACAACGCGTTTTCAGCCTGAAGACGGGTATCAGAATGCGTTTTTGTCCCACGTCAAACAGTTCACACGGAAACCGGTGGTTGGTGTCGGTCGTTTGACGTCCCCCGACATGATGCTGTCGATGGTCAAAAAGGGAATTGTCGACCTTATCGGGGCTGCGCGACCTTCCATTGCGGACCCGTTCATTCCGAAAAAGATCGAAGAGGGTCGCATTGACGAAATCCGTGAATGTATCGGCTGTAATATCTGCGTGTCCTCGGACAATCTGGGCATTCCGATCCGCTGCACTCAAAATCCCACAATGGGCGAGGAATGGCGGCGCGGTTGGCACCCCGAGATTATCGCACCAAAGAAGAGCAACGCGGATACTTTGGTTATTGGCGGTGGCCCTGCCGGTCTTGAATGCGCGATGCAATTGGCAAGGCGTGGATACCAGGTGACTTTGGCCGAAGCGGCAGCTGAATTGGGCGGCAGGGTTGGAAAAGAAGCCAAACTTCCCGGCCTCGCAGCTTGGTCCCGCGTCGTCGATTATCGCCTGAACGATCTGAAACAGCGCGGAAACGTCCAATTATTCACCGACAGCAGGCTTGATGGCGATCAGGTGGCAGAGCTTGGCGTCGAACACGTCTTTGTGGCTACCGGCAGCCATTGGCGCACCGACGGCATGGGCCGTAGCACGCAACGCCATATGCCTCAGATCGAGCAAAGCGCCAATGTGCTGACGCCTGATGACATCTTGAACGGCCTTCTGCCTCCGGATGGGCCGGTGATGATCTATGATGATGACCACATCTATCTGGCAGGAGTGATCGCCGAAAAACTGGCGACTGCAGGATACCAAGTGGTCTTTGTCACCCCGGAGAGTTTGGTCTCAGCTTACGCCGTAAATACTTTGGAGCAGCCTCGTATTCAGGCCCGTCTGATCGAGCTTGGCATCGACATTCGCTGCAATCAGGTATTCGCCGCTGCTGAAGGTGACATGGCGAGCATCCGGTGTACCTTTACAGGTCGAGAAACGAATGTACCGTGTGCCTCGACAATTCTGGTCACCGAACGCCAGCGTGAGACGACGCTTTATGACAGCTTGCGCTGGCTCGGGTTGAAAACCCTCGAACTTATTGGCGATGCCGCGTCTCCGGGACTGATTGTGGACGCAGTCTTCGCGGGCCACCGCGCGGCCCGCAATTTTGAACGCCCCAAGGCAGAAGCAGACCAGGATTGGTTTCGCCGCGAGATAATCGATTTGGAGGAAACGAGATGAACAGCCGACCGTTTGAGTTGGATGCGTTAATAGCCTCGCACCAGTACGGCCACGCCCTGCCGCGCGGTTTCTATATCTCGCAAGACATCTATGACTATGACATCGCCCGCGTCTGGAACCGCAACTGGCTTTGGGCAGGGCATGTCAGCCAAATCCCAAACTCCGGCGACTACTTCCTGTTCGACTATGGCCCCGAGAGCATCATCATTGTTCGCGACCGCGATGGTGATGTTCGCGCCCACCTGAATGTCTGCCGCCATCGTGGATCTCGCGTCTGCACTGAACAATCCGGCAGCTCCCGTGTTCTTGTTTGCCCCTATCACGCTTGGACATATGAGCTATCGGGAAAACTTCGCGCAAGCCATAACATGGGGGAACATTTTGACCCGTCCAAATTCGGGCTCTTTCCCGTTCAGGTGAGTGTCTTCAAAGGCTTGATCTTTGTCTGTGCCGATGCAAATACACCATCGCTTGATCCTGTCCTCAGCCAACTTTCGCCACTTGTCGAGCCCTATGGCTTTGAAGATCTGAAAGTAGCGCATACAGCGTCATTTCCCGTTCCGGCGAATTGGAAACTAGCGGTGGAGAACTATCTGGAATGCTACCACTGCGGGCCAGCCCACAAAGAGTATTCTCGTTCCCATAGCCTGAAATCGCCGCAAGACATGGTTGGCTTGATCGAACCGCTAAAGGCGAGGGCTGTGGAAGTTGGGCTGTCACCTGATGAATTGGCGCTTGTCAGCGACGCTGCACTCACCCCGTTCACCAGCGGGTACTATCGGCGATATCCGCTTTATCCAGGCTACAAAACCGGCAGCAAATCGGGCGAGGCGCTTGCGCCATTGCTTGGAACGTTGAAAGGCTTCGACGGTGGCGCAACTGACTTTGACATTGGTCCTTTGAATTGGTTCCTTATTTATTCGGATCACATGGTCGGCTACCGCTTCATTCCGCTAGGCTTACAGGAAACCGACATTCAGGTGGTCTGGCTGGTTCGCGCTGACGCCGAAGAAGGGCAAGACTACAACAAAGAAAACCTGACCTGGCTTTGGCATGTCACATCTTTGGATGACGAACGCATCATTCGCTACAATCAGTCCGGCGTAAATTCTCAATACTTCCAACCGGGTCCCTTGGGCGAAATGGAAACGTCGATCCAGGACTTTTACGATTTCTATTTCACCATGATCAGCCCGGAACCAGAACAAAGGATGGCGGGCAATGGCTGAGGCGAAATCACGCCGTCGCGGTGGAGGCGGGCGCGCCGCGCGCATAAAGGTTCAACAGGCGACCACGGGCAATGAGGCCGTACGTGGGGGCCTAAGTGGCGGGCGCTACAAACCGCTGACCCAAGCAGATATGGAGAACATCCACCAAGCGGCCTTGACCGTTCTGGAAAACACCGGCGTTAACGACCATTTTCCGGAATTGCTTGATCTGGTGCTGCCCAAGGGCGCGGTGATGAATGACCTCAATCGGCTGTGCTTCCCCCGAGCCTTGATGGAAGACATCCTGGATGGTGCTGCCAAGGAGTTTTATGTCTATGCCCGCGGAGAGCGTGAAGGCAAAGACGACATGCATTGCTCGGCAGAGAGCGTTTACTTCGCCAACTCCGGAACCGCCGTCACCACCTTCGATTCCCAGACCAAATCTTATCGCCCTTCGGTCCTGCGCGATGTGTATGATTTCACCCGTCTAGTGGACCGTTTGGACAACATCCATATGCTGGGCGATACGGTTTTGGCCACCGATGTGATCGATGATTTCGCCCACGATATGAACACCATATATGCAATGCTCGCAGGCAGCCAAAAGCCTGCCTGTCTGACCTTTCGCGACCGCAGTCATATCCCGCATGCCATCCGCATGTTTGACTTGGCCCAGGGTGGTGAAGGTGCTTTCATGAAAAAGCCAAGCGTCATTTTTGGCGGCTGTCCAATGGTTTCGCCCCTGCGGATCGGTAAGGAAAATATGGAGATCCTGATTGATACCGCCAAACTTGGCCTGACTGTCGATCTGGCTGTGCCTCCTCAAGCCGGGGCCACAGCCCCTGCTACGCTTGCGGGTACACTTGTACAAACCGTGGCCGAAACGCTGGCCTGCGTTGCCATCGTAAATCTCATCAAACCAGGCTGTCCGGTCTGCTTTGCCGCCTGGCCCTTCATCACAGATTTGCGCAGCGGTTCATTCACCGGTGGCAGCGGCGAACAGGCTCTGATTGGCGCGGCTGCCATTCAAATGGGTAATTTCTATGGCCTTCCCACATCCGTTGGCGCAGGCATGACCGATGCCAAAATACCCGACGCGCAATACGGCTTAGAAAAGGCGCTGACCTTCACGCTTGCTGCTCATGCCGGTGCCAATCGCCTTTGCGAGTTTGGCGGTATGATCGGCAGCCTCATGGGATGTAGTTTTGAAAGTATGGTCATCGATGACGAAGCGGGCGGAATGATACTGCGATCGTTGCGCGGGATAGAGGTCACGGATGAAACCATGGCTGTGGATGTGATCCACCAGTGCGCCATCGACCCTGGTCATTTCCTCGGTAACCCCCACACGCTAAACTATATGAACAGCGAGTTCGTCTATCCGCGACTTATGGATCGGGAGCGTACAGACACATGGGAAAACGAAGGCAAAACAGATTTGTTGGACCGCGCCCGTGACAAAGCTAATTCTATTCTAAACAGTCATTTCCCTAACTATTTCGGCGCTTTGGACACTCAGGTGCGCGAAGAATTCCCCATTGTAATGAGTGCAGAAAGCATGAACTATCATGGATAACTCTAACGCCAAACAATGGGACAACGATCACTTCCTGCACCCGTGGGAAGGGATGGAAGCTTTGGGCAAAAACAACCGCACTTTTGTCGAAAGTGCCAGCGGCATCCATGTAGTGAACGAAAAAGGCGAACGCTTGATTGACGGACCGGGAGGCATGTGGTGCACCCAGATCGGCTATGGGCGAGAGGAGATGGCCGAGGCCATGGCTCATCAAGCTCGGAGCCTTGCCTATTTCTCGCCCTTCAACAACACCAACACGACTGCTGTGCGGTTCGCACGCGAAATCGCAAAACGTGCGCCGGGCGATTTGAACAATGTCTTTTTTACCACCGGCGGTTCGACCGCGGTGGATACGGCTATCCGATTTGTCCATTTTCGAAATAACCTTATGGGTCGTCCCGAGAAAAAGAAAATCATTTCAAGGCAAAAGGCCTATCATGGAAGCACCTACTTGGCGGCCAGCGTCAGTGGAAAAGAGCGTGACCGGCTTTGGCTCGACAAGGCCGATGACCTCGCGCATTTCCTGCCGGACGTAAACCCGCTCTATCGTGCGCCAGGTCAAAGCGAAGAAAGCTTTCTGACAGAGAAAATTTCTGATCTTGAAAACGCTATTGTGGCACTTGGCCCAGAAAATGTTGCCGCTTTTATCGCCGAACCGGTTCTGGCATCTGGCGGCGTTATCGTGCCGCCAAATGGATATCACGAAGGCTGCCTAAAAATCTGCAAGAAGTATGATGTTCTATATATCTCCGACGAAGTGGTGACAGCTTTTGGGCGATTAGGCCATTGGTTTTCGTCTGAGGCAGTTTTCGGCATTCAGCCAGACATAATAACTTGTGCCAAAGGAATGACATCTGGGTACGCGCCGATGGGTGCCGCGATTATTTCTGACCGATTGATCGCCGACGTTGCGGGAAAAGATGCTACCTTCTCAAATGGTTATACCTATTCTGGTCACCCAGTTAGCGCGGCTGCGGGTTTGAAGAGCATTGAGATCATTGAACGGGAAAAACTTCTCGAACACGTTCGAATGGTCGCTCCGGTTTTTCAGGATCAACTGCAGCAGTTGCGTCAGATCGGCATCGTTGCCGACGTGCGTGGGATGGGTTTAATGGGTTGCGTTCAATGCTCAGTTGACGGTGATCCTCGGAGCGAGCTGGGACACGACTACGAGATTGGTGGCCAGATCGATATAGAATGCCAAAAACGGGGGTTATTAGTTCGACCGGTTATCAACATGTGTGTTCTTTCGCCGCCCCTTATCATTAGCGAAAACGAAATTATAAAGATGTTTTCTGTCTTGCGCGAAGGGCTTGAAGCGACAAGCACGTGGCTTGGCGGATTCGGTGACCAATGAAAAGCATGCAACTCCGTTGCGAGTGTAAGCAGGTTGGGATGCCACTGCAAAATTTGGATTCCACGTTCAATGTCCGCAATGGGCCGCCAGCTAGAATTTGAAAACTCCGCTTTCTGCGCAACGCTGTAATTGGGGCACCGCGCAGCATCGGTCAAAGTGGGCTCAGCGCGGTAATTCGTAGAAATGCCGCGAGCGAACGCTATGCGAACGAAGCCACCGGCCGACGTTTCTCGGCCACTGTTTGCAAACGACCCCAAGCCAACATTCAACTTGCTTTCTCATTTCTGCATTTGCAGCCAAGGTTTCGGATATTCGCTGCATCCGCAAGAAGAGAAGACTATCGTTGGTTGGGAAACTGTTCATTTGCTGTGAAAGACGAGGTGGCGGTCTGTGCATCTGCAAAAACGTGTACCCATACGCCTTGCTTCGGAACATTGCGATGGGCAATCTTTAGCGCAGGCTTTTGCGCAAGGGACAGATCGCTAACAAGTCGGGTTGGAGTTATTGCAGGCAGGTGAGAGTATGGAAAAGACGGCTGAGATTGTTCACGAGCTGACATTCGATCGTCCCGTCGAAGACGTATGGACGCTCCTGTCTGACTCTCAACGCATGCACGCGATCAGCAGCGCCGGGTTTTCCCCTTACGAAACCGAAGATGTTTTGAACGTCGACGGCTCAGTCGAACGTGCTGCCATAAAAAAGATCGGTCCCTTCAAGCTGAGATGGCGCGAGAAGATGGGGGAATGGGCCGTTCAGGAGTATTTCAGCCAAGCCCGTCTCTTCGAAAGTGGCCCCGTCAATGAACTTACGGTGCGTGTGTATTTCTCGGAACAGAATGGAAAGACGACTGTTAGGGGCGTTTTCTTCGCCAGATGGCGAAGTGTTTTGGGCACCATCCTTTTTCGACTGGGTGTTTTGCATTGGATGACAAGGCAACCGGTCATAGCCATGCGTCGAACCATGGCGGAATACGAGAACCTGAACCTGCCAGTGCCTCGTGACGCGTTTTACACCGTTGCCCCGCGCGCCAAGCAACGTCTGGCAGACGCCATGGCAAAAATCGACCAAGGCCCATTTGGACATGGGCTGACAGGCGCACTTAGCAATTTTCTATTGAAAGCTGATGCCCACTCTTTACGCCGCATTCGCCCGTTGAAACTGGCAGCTGCCTGGGGCGTTCCCGAACAACACATGATCGAAACTTGCATCGCTGCCCATGAGGCGGGCGTGCTGAGTATGCGTTGGGTGATCATATGCCCAAGGTGTCGGGACGGAAAAGCAGATACAGGAAATCTGGCCGATATCCCTGATGCCGCGCATTGTTCCTCCTGCAACGTGAATTTTGACCGTGATTTCGTGAACAACGTTGAGTTGGTATTCAGCCCGTCAGCTTGGCTTCGTATCTTGCCACGTGGCAGTTTCTGCATGATGGCACCGGCCAATGTCCCGCATATCAAATGGCAAGAGACCATAGAGCCGGGTGTTTCAGTTGAAAAGCAGTTGGGCCTCCCGAAAGGCCAGTATCGTATCCGGACGGTAGAAGCCGGAGGAGAGATTATTGTCGAGTATGATGGTCGATCTTGGATCGGCGTAACATTGCATGGGGATGTGGTTCAAAGCGACCCGACACGGTCCGGCGTTAAGATGTTCGTACAAAACGAGGGCGCGGAAGCGCGCACCATCGTGGTGGAAAATGCCAAGTTTAGCCAGAACCGCCTGACAATTGGTCGCCTGGCTACCGTGCCAGCGTTTCAGGACTATTGCCCCGATCAATTGCTGAAAGCCAGACAAACGGCAGGCATCGGCCAAGTCGCGATCCTGTTCTCGGATCTGGAAGAATCCACCGCGCTTTACGAA
The DNA here is from genome assembly GCF_059612885.1 of Ruegeria sp. YKSD179. Classification (NCBI taxonomy): domain Bacteria; kingdom Pseudomonadati; phylum Pseudomonadota; class Alphaproteobacteria; order Rhodobacterales; family Roseobacteraceae; genus Ruegeria; species Ruegeria sp. YKSD179. The sequence continues at coordinate 12,869 of NZ_JBXWRL010000077.1, forward strand.
GCCATTGGCGACGCTTCAGCTTATGCGCTGGTTGTTTCACATTTCGATTTCATGACACAGCGAGTGCGCAAACACGGCGGCATTGTGGTCAAAACCATTGGAGATGCGGTCATGGCAGCGTTTTCGGATGGGGACGCAGCTGTCAACGCCGCCCTCGAAATTCAACGAGACTTCGCCGCGTTCAACGCGAACTACGATCAGCCCGATCTCAAGCTGAAGATTGGAATTCACGAAGGCACCTGTGTCGCGATGCGGTCGGATAAGGGACTGGATTTCTTCGGCAGCGCCATAAATCTGGCCGCGCGGCTGCTGTCACAGGCCGAAGGCGGCGAGATCGTCCTCTCGAAAGACTTAGCAAAAACCGACATAGTTGTAGGCCTCGCTCAATTCTCCACCAGATCGGACGAAGCCCGTTTGTCCGGGTTTGACAAACCTGTGGAGTTTTCCAGATTGACCTCTTCTGAAAACCTACCTCCGTCAGGTGTCAATTGACGATGCAACTTACGCACCTTCAGGCAAACTTAACCTGAGGGAGCAGTGCCTACACCTTCCTTTAATCAATTATTTCCCGTATCGCTCGCCGCCCGAAGTGGTCACTGAGGCGACTGTTTAATTTCTGCTTTCGCAGCCTGGAAAGCGGACATTAACGGCCTCCGCTCAGTTCGTTCTCCGAGGCTCACAACAATGCTGAAAAATCTGCTAGCTATAACTTAGGCAGCTCTGGTCCTCCTGGAGGCTTTTTCGACGGCGGCAGCGCGCTTTTTTGTCGGAACACATCGATCCGCTAAGTACTTTGCACGAGTCACTTGGCCAAAGGAAACCGATGCCAATACACGTTCTAAAAGCGGTGGGAACATCTTAGTCTACGCAATTGATCAATTCCCGAACCGGCTTCAAACGCACACGATCTTTGGTTGCAATCAGATATGTCTCGTGTTGCCGGTCGAGTTCTTGGATCGGGATCTTGCCAGCTTTGCGGGCTTACGTTCAAGGATTTCGGAGAACCAAGGATCGAATTGATCAGGTCGGTGTCTGATCTGCTTGATCCGGGACGTCATGCCGAGCACCAACAATCG
>NZ_JBXWRL010000078.1:0-13009 GCF_059612885.1 Ruegeria sp. YKSD179
CGCCTGATTTACGTCTTCGACCAAAGGCGAGCCGGTAGGAAAGACTATTCCATAGTTCTCGCGCATGAATACACCGCCGGTGATAGACGCTATTTTGCGCCCGTCGTGGTTAGCAAAATAAGATAATATCGGCGCATCGAATACAACGGCATCCAGTTCACTGTCGGAAAAAGCGTTTAACAGTCCTTCGAGGTTCTCGAATCCGACAAATTCAATCTCGCGCCGGTTCAAAAAATTTGCGGCGGTGGAGCCTGAAATCGTGCCTACCTGCTTACCATAAAGGTCATTAACAGAGTTCACATTGCCGCTGATTGCGTCCACCGTCATGACGGATGTGATACGAGCAGTGAAAACGGATACGATAAATAGCGAAGAAACAACCAGGATGACGCCCAGAATCCGTCCGAACGCTGTGCGTGGCATTCTTTCTTCAAAGCCGCCATTAACCACGAGGTTCAATGCCCACCAAAATGATGGAAACCACGCCTAATCTAATTTGCGATCAAAGTAGGGCTGCGCACGGCGTTCGAAAATCCACATCGTCATTCCGCCCGCTAACAAGATGGCGAAGGCTAGTCCGATTGCGATGAATAGCTCCGCAGACAGTAGAGCCTGCAAAAGAGACGGTCTGCGCACTTCGTCCGAGGGGACCATGATCTGCAATCCAGACTCAAATATTGGCTGGCTGAAGTCCATCTGGGTTTCGCGTGAAGCGGTAATCGAGATGTTCGCAATGGCCAGATCGGCAGTACCGTCCTGAACGGCACCCAGCATGTCGCTGAAGGTTTCCACCCGGTTGATCGAGTAGTCCCAGTCCAAGGACTCGGCAAGTGCTTCCAATAAGTCCATGGAAAACCCCACCTGTGCCCCATCTTCAACATATGAAAACGGGGGGCGGGTCACGGTCGTAACCGTAAGTGTCTGGGCCTGGCTTTGCTGGGTAAGAACCGAGAAAGCCAGTAAGATCAAAGCGAAGACTACACGCATAGTTTCTTTCTGTTTTGCGGCCTTGTAGCGCAATAATACAGTGGGCAGCAAGTCGAACACTTGGTCAACTAGCTCGATTTTCCAGATCCAGCAAACTGGAATATCTTTAAGAGCGCGAAAGAAAATTACGGCTGTGGGGTTGGCAATCATATCAATTCATTGAATCTGTGCGCGAACCTGGAAGGAAACCAATTTGCGAGGTGCCAAATGACCGATCCCGTCAGACTGACGGCAGACCTGATCCGTTGTCCGTCGGTCACACCAGCCGAGGGTGGCGCATTAGAATTGCTGGAGACTGTTCTTTCCGAGGCAGGGTTTGAATGCTTTCGTGCTGACCGAGGCGGTGTTTCGAACCTGTTTGCACGCTGGGGACAAAAGGGTCACCCACGCAGTTTTGGGTTCAATGGCCACACTGACGTTGTGCCCATTGGCGATGAAACGGCTTGGACGGCGCCTCCGTTCGGTGCTGAAATCCGCAAAGGCGTTATGTTTGGCCGAGGGGCGTCTGACATGAAATCGGCGGTGGCTGCCTTTACTGCCGCAGCCGTGGATTTCGTGCGCGATGCCCCACCTGACGGGGCTGTTATATTGACCATTACCGGGGACGAAGAAGGCGACGCCTTGGACGGGACAATTGCGTTGCTGGATTATATGGAGAACGTCGGTGAACGTATGTCTGTTTGTCTGGTAGGCGAGCCGACTTGTCCCAACGCGATGGGCGAAATGATGAAAATTGGCCGCCGAGGTTCGATGACCGCGTGGTTCACAGTGACAGGTGTTCAAGGGCACTCAGCCTATCCCCATCGGGCAAACAACCCGTTGCCCGCCATGGTCCGTTTGATGGATCGTCTTGCAACGCACCAATTAGATCAGGGCAGCGATCACTTTGATGCAAGCACACTTGCGGTCGTGAACGTAGATACAGGCAACTCTGCCACAAATGTTATCCCGGCCAAGTGTCGGGGTGCGGTAAATATTCGGTTCAATGACCTTCATTCCGGCGCTAGCCTCAGCGAATGGCTGAACGCCCAAGCAAACCGCGTCGCGGAAGAGTTTGACGTCGATGTCGATACGCAGATCAAGATTTCTGGCGAAAGCTTTTTGACACCTCCCGGGCCACTATCAGAATTGGTCGCGAACGCTGTGGAGGCCGAGACTGGCAACAAGCCAGAGTTGTCGACGTCGGGTGGAACATCTGATGCGCGCTTTATCAAAGACCATTGTCCTGTGGTCGAATTTGGTCTGGTTGGCCGAACAATGCACCAAGTCGACGAATGCGTGGAAGTAGCGCAGATTGAACAGCTCAAGGCGATCTACACACGCATCCTAGCGGATTACTTCGCCTGAAAAATGCAACGCACACTTGTTATAATGGTCAAGGAACCCCGACCGGGAAGGGTCAAAACGCGGCTGGGCCGTGATCTTGGAATGATAAGGGCTGCTTGGTGGTTCCGACATCAAACGAGCGCTTTGATCCGACGGCTGCGAGATCCACGTTGGCAAATTGTCCTTGCTGTTTCTCCTGACCGTGAAGGCGCAAACAGCCGGGTCTGGCCGCCTGACTTGCCTAAAAAGCCACAGGGACCCGGGGATTTGGGGCAGCGGATGACACGGATGCTGCAGTCGGCGCCCAAAGGACCGGTTTGTTTAATCGGCGCGGACATCCCCGGGGTCACACGCAAGCATATTTCGGCGGCATTCAGGTCGCTGGGGTCTGCGCAGATGGTCTTTGGGCCCGCATTCGATGGCGGCTATTGGCTTGTCGGGGCACAGCGATATTGCGCATTACCGAGGGATCTGTTCCGCAACGTGCGGTGGTCAACTGAATACGCACTTATTGATACACTGGCGTCAGTAAAAAGTAGTCGAGTTGCTATGCTGGATGAATTACGCGACGTGGATACAGCGTCGGACTTGTCTAGTTAAAACTCGGTTGGGCTTTTTTGGTCATGACGCGGTCGTACACCCGTGCTAGGCCGAAAGTATGACTCGCATACCAACCAAGCAGGAGGTCCTAAACTGGATCTCGGCAAACCCCACCCTGACCTCAAAACGCGACATTGCCAAAGCCTTTGGCATCAAGGGCGCGGATCGGATTGATCTAAAGCGATTGCTCAAAGAGCTTGAGGCCGAAGGGCATCTGGAAAAGCGCAAGCGCAGCTATCGTGATCCGGATCGTTTGCCACCGGTCAGCGTTCTGCAGGTAAAGGCTCCGAATGCAGACGGCGACCTGTTTGCGCGCCCTTTGGAGTGGCATGGCGAAGGCGTTGAACCCATTGTGCTGATTGTTTCCCGGGCCAGCGACCCTGCTTTGGGAGAGGGTGACCGAATTCTGGCCCGTCTGACCGTAGTGCATGAGGAAGACCACAATTACGAAGCCCGACTTATCCGCCGCATCGGAACCAATCCGCGTAAGATCGTCGGTATCTTCCGTAAAGGGGCTGAAGGCGGACGGATCGTACCAATCGACAAGGCAGGCTCTACGGAATGGCTGGTTCACGACGGCGCTGTGCTGGGTGCAAAAGACGGTGAACTGGTCGAGGCTGAACAAGCCGGCCCAAAGAACCGCATGGGTCTGCCACGCGCACGTGTCGTTGAACGGTTGGGCGATCCTTCGGCGCCCAAGGCTGTGTCCTTGATTGCAATCCACCAGCATGGGATTCCGGATGATTTTCCCAACAAAGTGATAGAAGAAGCAGACAAGGCAAAACCAGTTGGTCTTAAGGGCCGTGAAGATCTGCGGGATTTGCCTTTGCTCACCATCGACCCCTCGGACGCGCGGGACCACGATGACGCTTGTTACGCCCACGCGGATGACGACCCCAAAAACCCCGAAGGACATGTCATCTGGGTGGCCATCGCAGATGTAGCCGCCTATGTACAACCCGGAAGCGCCCTGGATCGCGAAGCACGAAAGCGTGGGAACTCCAGCTATTTTCCCGACCGTGTCGTGCCAATGCTTCCTGACCGTCTATCTGGCGACCTTTGTTCCTTGCACGAGGGCGTTCCGCGAGCGTGTATTGCTGTTCGCATACAGATCGACGCAACCGGCAACAAAATTGGCCATCGCTTTGTACGAGGTCTGATGCGGTCTGCGGCCTCGCTGAACTACGCCGAGGTGCAAGAAGCAATTGACGGCAACACCAATGATCGCACAGGTCCTTTGTTGCAGCCGGTAATTGAACCGCTTTATGCTGCCTATGCCGCGCTGAAAAAGGCTCGTGCGGTTAGGCAACCACTGGAACTGGACCTCCCCGAGCGCAAGATAGTCCTTTCGAATAAGGGTGAAGTGGAAAGTGTGGCGTTTCGTGAGCGGCTTGATGCGCACAGGTTGATTGAAGAATTCATGATCCTTGCCAATGTTGCTGCTGCGGAAACCCTGATAGCAAAGCGTCGGCCTTTACTGTTTCGCGTACATGAAGAACCTGCGCCTGAAAAATTGGAAAGCTTGCGGGAAACCGCGCAGGCCGCTGGTTTGAATCTTGCGAAAGGGCAAGTTCTACAAACCCGCCATCTGAACGATTTGCTCAATGCCGCCGCCGGAACTGAAGATGCAGAGTTGATCAATCTGACCACCCTGCGATCAATGGCGCAAGCCTATTACAACCCCGAGAATTTCGGCCATTTCGGGCTGGCGCTTAGAAATTATGCGCATTTTACCTCGCCCATTCGCCGCTATGCGGATTTGGTCGTGCACCGTGCACTGATTTCTGCACATGGTTGGGGCAAGGATGGTCAGACTGAAGATGAAATTGACCGGCTTGAGGAAACTGCCACGCATATTTCGGATACCGAGCGTCGTTCGATGATGGCGGAACGCGATACAACCGACCGTTACTTGGCTGCCTATCTAAGTGAGAGGGTTGGCAACGAATTCCCGGGCCGCATCAGCGGCATTGCCCGTTTTGGAGCTTTCGTAAAGATGGACGAAACCGGAGCTGACGGGTTGGTACCGGTACGTTCACTAGGGCGCGAGTTCTTTCATTTTGATCGCGAGGCGGGCACTTTGATGGGCTCCGATACGGGGCTATTGATCAGCATCGGGCAGCGCGTCACAGTTCGCTTGACCGAGGCGACGCCTGTGACCGGTGGGCTGGAGCTGGAGCTGTTATCAATAGAGGATAAAGCTGTGCTTCGCGGTGGGGGTTCCAAAGGGCGGTCGACCCGACGCAAGGCCGTCAGCGCAAAACGAAAAAAAGATAAGATTAAACGAAAAGTCGAACGCAAGCGCCGTCAAAGGTGATAGATAAGTGCGCGGGCAATCAACCAACCGTGTCGCGTTTCGTCGATTTGTTGGGGGTCGTCAAAAAGAATTGCACGATTACCGTCGATACGGTCCTCGCCGGGAAATGCGGCGGTAAATTCCGGCATCAGTCGGCTTTGACAATGCACGAAAAGGGCAAATGGCGCCCATCTGTGCTTGCCCAGCCGAATTGTCGATCCCTTGGGCGCAAGATATGCAGGTTGCCCCCAGCGCAACGCCTCTTGCAGAGGAAGAGCAGATGGAATGGATTGTGCCGTATCTAGAATTAATTCACGCAGTGAGAGAGCACCAGTACGAGTACTGACGGGAAAAGCGTCGAACGCGGCAGCGACGGAAGGATCGTCAAACGGTTTCATGACAAGGGAATTGCCTGCTGCATCCTATCTACATAGCTGTTTAGCAGCCTATCCTGTTTGATCCGACGTGTCAGTGACGTTTCTGCGGGCGTGGCGCGCATCGCGGCCAGCATCGGCCCAACACTCATGTCTGCCGATGTCGGTTTCTCTCCCAACAAGAATTGCGAATTGCGCAAAAACTCTGAGATTGCCCTCAGGTCACGTTCGATCCGATCTGTCCGCTCAGCCTTTGAAAACCGCGAAACCCCTTGAGCCTCAAGTCCTCTCAATACTGATTTGCGAATTGAATTACTCACCAGTTTCCGTAACATGGCGGGTATCTCAGTGAAAAAAGTCTCCCGCAGGATTGGCCAAACAGTGTCATTACCCCAACGATCAAGTACGATCTGAAAGTACAGATGCTCCTCTGCCATTCGAACCAACGCCCGAGACTGAGCCTTTTGAACATCCGTTAGACCATGGTCAAAATCTGCGCCCTGAGCCTCTAACCAATCGCGGATTTGGTCACTATCCGGAACCAACCGTTCAGGCGTTCGTAGGACCGGTAGTTTTCTGTGCGGCATCTTCCGAGGATCCAGCATGTCAGAGCGCTGCCAATCTTGGCCGCAATGTTGAAGCATCAATGCAGACTTAAAGCAGAACGGGCTTGCACTGAACAAGCCAAAGGCGGGTGGGTAGGTCAGAAGTGTCAGCATCGGGTGCTCCAGTTTTGGTGATGACAAGGGGATAAGCTGGACTAATGACAATTTCTGTCACTAGGCGTAGGCTGTTTTATGTTATGTCCCGCACCGCACGCCTGTTTCAGCTTATGCAAGCTCTGCGCTCTGGCCCGTCGCCGAAGACCTCTGCGCAATTAGCGCAAGATCTTGGTGTTTCAGCGCGCACAGTGCATCGAGACGTCGATACACTGCGTGGATTGGGAGCAGTGATCGATGGTGAGGCCGGGTTTGGGTTTACCTTGATCGAAGACGCAACGCTGCCGCCATTGGGTTTCACTGACGACGAATTGGAAGCGCTGGTTCTGGGCTTACGAGAAGTTCAGTTGATTTGAGATCCGGCCCTATCTGAAGCGGCCAGTACAGCGTTGGGTAAATTGCAAGGACGGTTGCCGCAGCGACAATCGCACCGGCTCAGCCATGCGGTGTTAACTGCGACGCGTTTTGAACGGCCTGCCGTGCCGGGAATCGAAGTCTCTGAATTACGGCAGGCAACGTGGGACGAACGCGCCGTGGATTTCGCTTACACCGATGAAAAGGGTGATAAAACACATCGTCGGGTTAACCCGCTAAGCATCGTCTACATGGATCGCGCCAGCATGCTGGTAAGTTGGTGTCATTTGCGCAAAGATTTTAGGGTCTTTCGTTTGGATCGGATGCGCGAAATGTCTGTTACAGACCAGAGTTTCCGGCCAAACCGTGTTCCGTTGCTAAGCGCTGCGCTAGTGCGTGTTCGAGCAGACCGCGAAAGAAAAGAGCAAGAAAATTAGATCTGAGGATTTTGCGAAACTTCAGTTTTGCGCTATGCTGAGGCTGAGCAGTAATCAGGAAAAATCGGAATGCATAAATGCGTAGGTGGCATAATGACCGCCGCATTGTGGGCATCCATCGTGCAGGCGGAAACAACAGAAAACGTGAAATGGCGGGTTCCCAAAGGGTTAGATACAGCGTTCCATTTGGCTTCGGCCGATGTGACAGTTTCCATCCGGCCGGTTGTAAGGCCATCGGAAAAGGTGCAACGCGTGTCGACTAAGGGAAATGCTAGATTTCAGGCTTGGCTGGGTGCCTTCAGGCAAAGGGCATTAGACCAGGGCGTTTCATCATACACTCTGGATAGTGCGTTGGCAGGCTTAACTTATGACACAGACGTTATCCGCCGGGATCGAAATCAGGCTGAGTTTTCCAAGACAATCTGGGAATATCTGGACTCGGCAGTATCAGACAGGCGCGTGGTCGACGGGCGTGCCGTGCTCGAAAAGTATGGAAATGCGTTAGAACGTATTGAAACAAAGTACGGCGTAGAAAAAGAGATCGTGGTTGCGATTTGGGGGCTCGAGACTTCGTTCGGAAGCTTTCGCGGTAACAACCAGACTATTCAATCTTTGGCCACCCTGGCCTTTGACGCAAGGCGGTCCAAGTTTTTTGAAACGCAGCTGATCGCAGCACTCCAGATTGTTCACTCGGGTGACGTCAGCCCGTCCAAGATGATCGGCAGCTGGGCCGGCGCCATGGGGCATACGCAATTCATGCCGACATCCTATCTGGAATATGCGGTGGATTTCGATGGCGATGGACGGCGAGACATATGGTCGGATGATCCAACGGATGCGTTGGCATCTGCCGCGGCTTATCTTTCGCGACATGGTTGGACGATGGGTCAACCTTGGGGTGTCGAGGTTCAACTGCCAGACGGTTTTGACTATTCCACCGCAAGGCGGGACTTCACTCAGATGCCGTCAGATTGGGCCGAGCGTGGGGTCGTTGGGCGAAATGGCAAACCCGTTCCGGACTATGGGCGTGCAGCGATTCTTCTGCCGGCCGGCGGCAAAGGGGTATCGTTAATGATCTTTGACAACTTCAATGTGATCGAAGCCTATAACGGTGCCGACGCCTATGTCATCGGAGTTGGTCATCTGTCCGATAGATTGGCGGGTGGTAGACCTTTTGACGCCTCTTGGCCAAGGGGCGACCGGGCGCTTAGTTTTACTGAGCGCAAAGAGTTACAAGAGCGTTTGACCCAAGCTGGTTTTGATACGCAAGGGATTGACGGACTGACTGGACCAAACACGGTTAATGCCGTTCGCGCATTTCAATTGGCGCAAGGTTTTTTACCGGATGGATACCCGACTCTGAAGCTATTGGAAGCATTGCGTTAAACGAACAAATCCGCCCATCACCTCAGGAGAAGGGAAAAGAAAACGCGGGGTTTTTTTAAGCCGCGTTTTTTCGTGATTTATGCACTTTCAGACGAGTTCTTCGATTGCGTTCATGACACGTTCAGCATCGCCAAAATTAACCGGTGAAAAGCCGCCAAAATCGTTGTCCCAGTATTTTCAGCTGTCATTGGCAAAGTCCTGGTCCAGTGCGAGGCGGCAAAGAATGTCTACCCCAATCTGCAAGTCGTTGCCGGCCACGCCGAAGCCTTCTTTGACCATCTTGGACGCAAGAAGTGAACCGGGATTGACGGCGATGATTACGGGACCTTCAGCAAGGCGACCGGCCAATTCATGCGACCAAATGGTGATTGCGCGCTTGCTCTGGGTATAGGCGGCCATGTCGCCCAAACGGGATTGACCTTTTAAGGCTGCGATGTCGACAGGTGCTTGGGCCGCTGATGACAGATCGAGGATTCTGCCTGCCTTTGGGATAATTGGCAGCAACGCTTTCGTCAAAACGTACGGTGCCAGTGTGTTCACAACAAATCGAACATCCTGCCCGTTCGGCAAAACCGGGTCTCCAATTTTAAAGACACCCGCGTTGTTAATAAGAACATCAATACAATCATGGTCGGTACGTATCGACATCGCCAAGTCATATGCTTCTTGCAAAGACGATAGATCCGCCCTGTAAGTTGATATGCCCTGACCAATTTCAGAAGCGGCAGATGCGAGCTTGGCCACGCTGCGCCCATGCAAAATGACGTGGTGTCCACGATTGGCCAGAGTTTTTGCCGTCATCAGACCTATTCCGTCCGTAGCTCCGGTAACCAGTATTGTTTTAGTCATTGCGGTGTTCCTTGCGTTGGAAACTCTGTCAGTACTTCATCTGCCAGACGTTTCATGGTGTCTTCGACATCGCCGCCATTAAACCGGAGGTTCAGGGCCACATGGTTGATCCCGCAGTCTTGCAGATCGCGCAGGTAGGATTTCAAAAATTTGGTGCCCGACCGAAAGCCGAGATGAATTGGGCTGGGATCGGCCGAGGTATCTGCAACAAGGTCAATGTACAGCGATTGCATAACCGGTTTTGGAGGTTTGCCAATTGCTGAAGATTGTGCCCGATAGTTTTCGACAAGTTGCGCTTGCGCTTTGGCATCGCGCGGATATGTCATCCAACCATCGCCATGAGCAGATATCCAATCCTTGGTTTGTTGGCTGCCGCCGGTGATCAGAATCGGAAAGTGGCTGGCCACAGGTTTGGGCAACATATCGAGCCGCCCATTCAGTTCTCCGTGGTTATTGGAAAAATCGGCATACTCAGTCGCCATTTTACGAATGTATTCCAGGCTTTCGCGGAACCGAGCTCCTCTGTCAGAATAGGTCATACCCAGCGCCGGGTATTCTTCGGGCCGATCTCCGGACGCGACACCCAACAGCAATCGCCCGCCGGAAAGTTGGTCCGCCGAAGCTGCGGCCTTCGCAACATGCGCTGGATGGCGCAGTGGCAAAACGATGCTGGCCACGCCCAGCGCAATTTCCTTTGTCAGCCCGGCGAGCAATCCGAGATAGACAAATGGGTCGTATATTTGCCCGGCATCGCCAAAGTTAGGAACGTTAAACGGAACGTCCCTTAACCAAAGTGCTGCGAAACCGAGTTTGTCCGCCAGTTGCGCTCTTTCCGTATGGCGAGACATGTCGGGAACCGCGTTGTGATGGTGAGCCTCCAGAGGGGCGACCAAACCAATACTCAACGCATCAGGTCGAAAGACCGAATTGTAACCCCGGTTCAGTTTAGGGAATTCAGCGATCACGTTTCCGTCTGGCATTGCAACCTCTATTTGCGTGGAGTGTCTATCAGTAACGGATCAGGGTGCGGCTTTCGATGCTCTTGCGTGGGATGGTCAAAGACGGGTCTTCAATCAAATCAAGCGCGCTGTGTCCGATGGAGGGTTTGCCATGGTTGTCGTAGATGTTGAATATGGCAACTTCGTTCGGGGTCATTCGAGATTGATAGACCCATTCATGATCCGGATTGGCCACCAAACCCATGATATGCCCCTTGCGATCGGGATAAACCAAATCGATCTGCAGCCAGTCGGTTTCAGCCACCGTTGAGGGTCGTACAAACCCAAGCGGGGCCGAATTGATTGGGTTTTGAATCGGACGCCACACGTTAACAAAGGCGTAATGCCCCTTTTCCCAAACAGCAGCCTTTTTTTCTCCCAAGACATCAATCAACCGCTGTTTTGCCCCTTGAGGGCTGTAATCGCTGTGCACATTACGAGCCGGTTTCCTGTTTGAATTCGGATCGTCAACGCGCACAGTGTGATCAAAAACCACCACTTCTTTGGCACCTAGATTTCTGGACAGAAGTGTATCGAGTTCCTGATCGTAAACGCGATGCCATTCGTCATCTTGTTCAAATGAATGCACTTCGGAAGCCGAAGTAACAAACCCAATGCTGTCGTCCGAAAAACTGACAGAAGTCTCTGCGCGAACGTCGTACAAGTTAACTTCTGTTACCGCATGAGGAGGAGAGATGATCTTTCCCTGAACCCCACCAGCGTCGATGTGATACGCTTGGCGCTGATCTGCAATAACGTGATAATTTACAATTGCTTTACGTGGCATTGGTCTACTCTTTGAGCTGGGTCAGTTCGTTTTGGAATGAATTTCCTAGCTAAGATCGTCATTGCCATCGATGACGAAGTGATAGCTTTCTGAACCTGCAGTCCGCGCCTCAAGATGAGGTTTGTATTCGGGATCATTCATGAAGCTCATCGCCGCCTCTTTCGAGGGCCATTCAAGTATGATCCGTAAAGCAGCAGGCTGAGACGGGCCTTCAACCTGAGTGTGGGTTGCAGTTCGGGCAAGATATTTGCCGCCATGCTTTGCAACCAGTTTATTCGCCGTTGGAAGATAATCTGGGATCCAGTCTTCGTTGGTTGGTGTGACAGCAAGTACGGAATAGTAGGCCATTTGTTTTGGCTCCAAGGTTGGTTTCTTCGTTCAGTTCCTATTTGCAGGATTGTTTTTTCGAAATAAACGGGTCGATATTGATATCAGAATTCGGATTTTGGATATAATATGGACACGGATACCCTTCGCCTTTTTGTGCTTGCAGCAGAAAGGCTGAATATTAGCGCCGCTGGCCGAGAACTTGGCCTCGCGCCTTCTGTCGCAAGCGCTTGGATGGCGAAATTAGAGAAAAGTATCGGTGCCGATTTGATGCACCGCACGACTCGTAAAGTGGCGCTATCCACAGAAGGCGCAGAGTTCTTGCCATATGCTCAGGAAATTATTGCCCGGGAAAACGCTGCGCGTGCCGCTTTGGGTCAAGGAACCGCCCGCGTTTCGGGCACGCTTAGGTTCACGGCACCAAGTACTTTCGCGCAACTTTACATTGCGCCAATCTTGCCGGTATTCATGGCAGAGCAACCTGATTTGACGCTTGACCTGAGGCTTTCGGACCAGCAGTTCAACCTAATCGAAGGCAGCTTCGATCTTGCTCTTCGTAACGCTGTTCTAGAGGATTCCAGTTTTCGTGGCCGTAAACTTGCTGACGATACACGTGTACTATGTGCTTCGCCAGAATACCTTGAAAGGCATGGAAGACCTGAGGCCCCAGACGATTTAAACAACCATCAGTTTATAGCGTTCGGCAACACCAACGAAATCAGGCTAATTGGCCGGAATGGTGGCGAGCATCTGATTGCGCCCCGGCGAGCGAAATGTCGATTGATTTTGGATGATGGTCGTAGCCATAAATTGGCGACTTTGGCTGGGGCGGGCATTTCAGCAAACTCACTTTGGAGTGTACACAACGAGCTTTCGTCGGGTGTGCTTGTTCGAGTGCTGCCAGACTACAAGATCGCCGAGGAAACAGTTCTGTGGCTGATTTATCCTCAGTCCAATGTGTTGTCGGCCAAGGTCCGGGTTTTCATGGATTTCTTGCTCGAAAGGATTGGAAAAAGGCCTCCTTGGTTGCGTTCCTGAGCATTTCTTGCTCCGGGAAGTTAGAAGTGATCGTAATTGAAAGGGCTATAATTACCGCTGTTGCGATCACGGAAGGGCGGTCCCAGAAAACCGCCCTGCGTGACCAGAAAAGTAAATTTTAACCCTTACGAAGCTGCCTTCATCAGTCCTTTTTCGATGATGTCGGCCTGCGCCTCATCCAAAGACTTATGGATGCGTACGAACATCTCATCGATGTCATCGGTTGTAAGGATCAATGGTGGTGAGATGATCATACGGTCACCTACGTGGCGCATTATCAGGTTATTCGCGAAACACCGATCGCGGCAGACATAGCCTACAGTGCCGGGATCGGACGCGAACTTGGCGCGGCTCGCTTTGTCGGGGGTAAGCGCAATTGACGCCATCATGCCGACGATCTTAGCCTCTCCTACCAGCGGATGATCTGCCAATGCTTCCCACTTTTTCTTCAGATAGGGGGCGGCGACATCGCCTACGTGATCCACGATTTTTTCTTCTTCTAGGATACGCAGGTTTTCCAAGGCGACCGCA